>NZ_JBFTZZ010000028.1:0-89214 GCF_056406515.1 Rhizobium sp. P1_B8
CGGAGTCGGATGGTCGACCGGCCGGCGCGCGTCGTAGCCCGGCTCTACGGCCAAGCCGGCCGGTCGATCAGCCGGCCCGTTTCAGCCAACCCGAAGGGCCGGGCATCTTTCCGCCAGGATCAAAGGCGATCGGCTCGGACGTACCTTGGGGTATGCCCGTCGCCAATCGCCTTTGCCCTGACGAAAACCTGCTCCGGCAGAATGCTTCAATCTAACCCGGAAAGGCTCTAGAGGCTCCGCGCCCGCAGCAATGCCGGGATCTCCTCCGGGGAGACGGGTTTCGAGAAGCGGTAGCCTTGCGCCTCCTCGCAACGCGCCTGGCGCAGGAAATCCATCTGGGCGTCGGTTTCGACACCCTCGGCGAGAACCGAAAGCTTCAGCGTCTGCGCCAGCGAGATGACGGCCGAGGCGATGGCGACGGCGGTCTTGTCGCCCGGCAGGGCCTCGACCAGCGAACGGTCCATCTTCAGGCGGTCGAAGGGGAAGGTCTTCAGTGCAGCGAGGCTGGAATAGCCGGAGCCGAAGTCGTCGATCGACAGGCGAACACCCAGCGCCCGCAGCGATTCCATCATGGCGAGCGCGCGTTCGGCATCGTGCATCACCACGCTTTCGGTGACCTCCAGCTCCAGCCAGCGCGACTGCAGGCGGTGGCGCTCGAGCGCTTCGGTGACATGGGTTGCGAAATCCGGGTCGGCAAACTGCTTGGCGGAGACGTTGACGGCGATCGTCAGCGGCGGCAGGCCCATATCCTGCCAGTTGCGCGCCTGGCGGCAGGCCTCGTTCAGCACCCAGAGACCGAGGGAGACGATCAGGCCGGTCTCTTCGGCGAGCGGAATGAAATTGACCGGCGGCAGCCTGCCCTTGGCCGGATGGTTCCAGCGAACCAGCGCCTCGAGCCCGGTGATGCGGCCGGTGGCGACATCGACCTGCGGCTGATATTGCAGGAACAGCTGGTCGCCGGCGATCGCCAGGTGCAGTTCCTCGTGCTCGCCGAGCGGCATTCCGAGGGGCGTGCTGCCGCCCTCGTGATGTTGCAATGTGTTGCGGCCGAGTTCCTTGGCGCGGTACATGGCGCGGTCGGCATTGGCGAGAAGCTCTTCCGAGGTTGCGCCATCGAAGGGGAAGGCAGCGACACCGATGCTCGAGGTGACGGTGATCTCGCCGTCCGCGCCGCGGATCGGCCGGTTGATCGCCTTCTGCAGCTCGCGAAGACGGCGCGTGATGCCGGCATCGTGGCTCGACTGGTGGACGAGCACCACGAGGAATTCGTCGCCGCCGAGACGCACCACCATATCTGACGCCCTGACGCTATTGGCCATGCGGGCGGCAATCTCCTTCAGCACCTCGTCGCCGGCGGCGTGGCCGCGGCCATCATTGATGTCCTTGAAGTTGTCGAGATCGATATAGGCGACGGTCACCTTGCGGTTGTTGCGCCGGGCTTGGTCGAGGATACTCGCCAGCCGCTCCTTCAGGAAGGCGCGGTTCGGCAGGCCCGTGAGATCGTCATGATGGGCCATGAAATGAATGCGGTCGTCGACACGCTTGCGCTCGATGGCGATGCCGGCGATATGGGTGGCGAGCGCCACCAGCGTCATCTCGTGCTCGGTGGGACGGCGGACTTCCCTGGAATAGAGCGCGAACGTGCCGAGCACATTGTTCTGCGATGTGGCGATCGGCGTCGACCAGCAGGAGCGGAACCCGAACGGGGCAATCAACGCGCGAAAATCCTCCCAGAGCGGATCGCTCATCACGTCCTCGACGATCACGGTCTGACCGCGCCACGCGGCGGTGCCGCAGGACCCGACCTTCGGACCGATCGTGACACCATCGATGAGGCGGCTGTAGCCGCCGGGCAGATTGGGAGAGGCGCCGTGATAGAGCCTGGTGCCCTCGCTGTCGAGCAGCAGCACCGATCCGTCGATCCCGGTCAGTTGCGCCTCGATCATCAGCACAAGCGCCTCGAGGATCATCGGCAACGGCTCGTTGCGGGCAATCATTTCGAGCAGGCTCGCCTGGCCGCGATGCAGATCCTCCTGGCGCTTGCGTTCGGTGATATCACGGGAAACACCGATCAGGCCGACGATTTCGCCGCGATCGTTGCGCAGCGGGATCTTCGAGGTCAGCCGGCATATCGGTCTTCTACTGCCGGGAAGGACGTAGGATTCCTCCATGTCGATGCGGGCTTCGCCCGTCGTCATGATCTGCTGCTCGATATCGAAATGGTGGAGCGCCGTCTCGAAATCGAACAGGTCAAAATCGCGCTTGCCGGTCATCAGCGCAGCGCTCTCCAGGCCAAGGCTGCTGGCGGTGACGGCATTGGCAAAGACGAAGCGGCTGTCACGATCCTTGACGTAGAGAAAATCCGGAAGCTCGTGGACGATTTCCTTGAGGCGGAGGTTCTCGATACCCTCGGAAAAGTGGTGGGCGGTCGATGCCATCATTGCCTCCGTCGCGGCGACGATGCGCCGCGTTTCGGCCGTCAGGGCATCGGCTGATTCCCATCGCCTGGCACTCGGTTCGTGCATGCCGCCATTCTCCCCGCCGGCCGAAGGCCGTATCCCACACCCGTCATCATAGAATTTCCCTTAAAAGTAGTCCTCATTTCCTTCGGCTTGCTTAAATGAAAGGGTGAACAAGACGACAATATAAGCGGCGATATCCTGCCGTCGCGCTCGCCACGACGGCAATTTCGTCCGCCTTCGCCAAGCTTGTGCCAAAAGAATACATGCCCGCCTGGCACGTTTCCTGCTACGGGCGCGTTATGACAAGTGATCCCCGGATGCCCTCACGCCGCGACATGCTTCTATTCCTCGCGGCCTCGGCCGTTGCGGGAGGGACATCACGCGCCGTCGCCTCGCCGCTGACGGCGGCCGCTCAGCCCGACCTGCGTGGGGCAATCGACGCGGTGGAATATCGCGCCATTCCCGAAAATGGCGACCGCAAGACCCGCAACCTTGAGCAGATGATCAAACAGGCGGCGCGCGAGAACGTGCCGGTGTTCCTGCCGCCCGGCACCTACCGGGTCTCCAACCTCACCTTGCCCGACAATACCCGCATATCAGGCGTGCCCGGCGCCTCGCGGATCATCTATACCGGCGAGGGCCATCTGTTTTCGGCCGAGAACGTGCGGCGGATCGAGCTTTCCAATCTCGTCATCGACGGCGGCAACCGCAGGCTTGGCGACGATGCCGGCGGGCTGTTGCAATTTACCGGCGTCGACGAGGTGCTGATCGACAATTGCGAGATCGGCGGCAGCCGCAAACATGGCCTGCAGCTGGAGCGCTGCGGCGGCAGGATCGAGCGCAGCCACATTTCGGGGGCTGCCCAATCCGGACTTTACGCGGTGGATTCCACCAACCTTTCGGTCACCGGCAATACGGTCTCGGATTGCGGCAATGGCGGCATCCTGGTGCATCGCTGGAAGAAGGCGGAGGACGGCACGGTTGTATCCGGCAACCGCATCTCCAACATCCGCGCCAATGACGGCGGCACCGGCCAAAACGGCAACGGCATCAATATTTTCCGCGCCGACGGGGTGATGGTGGTGAACAACCACATCTCCGACTGCGCCTTTACGGCGATCCGCGCCAATTCGGCCTCGGATATCCAGATCAGCAGCAACCAGTGCCGGCGCTCCGGCGAGACGGCGATATATGTCGAATTCGCCTTCGAAGGCGCCGTCGTTTCCGCCAACATGATCGACGGGGCGGCAAACGGCATCTCGATCGCCAATTTCGACGAAGGCGGCAGGCTGGCGAGCGTCACCGGCAACGTCGTGCGCAACCTGACGCTGCGCGGCCCATACCAGCATGAGGTCGGTTTCGGCATCGGCATCGCGGCAGAGGCCGACACGCTGATTTCAGGCAATGTGATCGAGGGCGCGCCGCGCTGGGGGCTGCAGATCGGCTGGGGTCCCTATCTGCGCAACGTCGTTGTGACAGGCAATGTGGTGCGCAAGGCCCCGGTCGGTTGCGCCGTCTCGGTCGCCGACGGCGCCGGGACCGCGGTCATCACCGACAACATCTTCCAGGAGATCACCGAAGGCGCGGTTTTAGGCTTCCAGTGGGAGAAGAAGGTGTCCGGCGAGATGGCAGGCGGCGGCTCGCCCTATGCGCAGCTGACCGTGGAGCGAAACCGTATCTCCTGAAGGCCATCAAAAGCTTTCATCATCCCATCAGCCACAAGGACTTTTCCCACGCCGATCCGGCATTTACGGTCTCTCGGACACATCGAGGGGATATGGACATGCTGACAATCTACGGAGTCTATCGATCGCGCGCCTCACGCGTCTACTGGATGGCGGAGGAACTCGGGCTCGAATTCCGCTCGGTGCCGGTGCTGCAGGCAAGGCGGCTCGCAGATCCGCTAGCTCAGGATGCGCCGCTCAACACGCATTCGCCTGAATTCATTGCCGTCAACCCGATGGCGCAGATCCCCAGCATTCGGGACGGCGACCTCGTCATGCACGAGTCACTGGCGATCAATCTTTACCTCGCCCGTAAACATGGCGGACCGCTTTCCGGCCAAACCGTCGAAGAAGACGGATTGCTGACGATGTGGACGATCTGGGCGGCTGCGGAGGTCGAACCGCACACGGTGAAGATCGTACTCACCTATGATAACGGGCTTGAAAACAGCGAAGGTGGCCAACAGACGATCGCGGTTTCCTGCCGCTCGCTGCGCAGGCCGCTGGCGGTTCTCGAAGGCCACCTCGCCGGCCGGCAATGGATCGTCGGCGACCGTTTCACCGTTGCCGATCTCAACATCGCCGAGGTGCTGCGCTACGCCCAGAGCGAAGAGGCGCTTTTCCAGGCGCATCCGAATATCAAAGCCTGGATCGAGCGCTGCCAGTCGCGCCCGGCCTATAAGGCGATGCAAGCAACACGCAGCAAGGAGCCGATCTAAAGCGCGGCGCACCGAATTGCGTCCATTGGATACGGGGCCACGAGGCCTTAAAGTGGATGTCGTCTATGATCGAACGAATTTTAGAGCATCCTCGACGCTGCGTATGAATATCGAGGTGGTGTCGTCCGGCTTCTGACAACGTCCGCGCTGCTTCAAGCGTTGCCGATCGCGGGTCTCAGCCAAGCCACATCGATCAAGGCAGCCGCCAGCGCTTCGGCTTCACCGGCAAAGACACGATCGGAGTGACCACCGATCGGAAACCAGCCGCGCGCGTCCTCGACGTCTCGACGGAATTCCTCGAAGCCGACGGTTCCATCCGGCCGCCGAAATATATCGACGCAGCGGTCCGCGCCCTGATCGTTGATCGAGCGCAGCACTTTGTTCACATGCGCCATGAGCGTTTCTCCCAATCTGAAACATTCATTGAGGCTGGTGGATGTGGTTCAATCCGTTGAATTAGAACAAGATTTGGTTATCGAAGCCGATCTTCTCCAATTCCGGAGGCCACACTCGCCCTGATTAAGGATAGTCCATTGCTTGCCCGCCTGTCACCAGTTGCCGGCAATGATGAAGTCGTCCGGTTCGATGGCAGCGAACGGCCCGGAGTTCTGGCGCTCCGCGAGATTGAAGTCCATCCTGGTCGGGGGAAAATCACCTCATGAACTCACGGCCTCGGCCTGAGGATTACCGAAAGAGCGCCAGCGTGCCGGCCATTTCCTCACGGATCCAGGCCTTGAAATCCTTCACCTTCTTCGGCTCGCGCGTGCCTTCGGCCGTGACGAAATAATGACCGAAGCCGGTCGGCGCGCGAATGCCGAAGGGGGCGGCGAGCCGGCCTTCGGCGAGCGCAAAGGCGGCAAGGGTCTGCCAGGCCAGCATGACGCCCTGCCCTGCAATCGCCGCATCGAGGCAGAGCGAGGCGTCGTTGAAGATGTGACGGGTCGAAAGCGTAGCACCGGATAGTCCGACCTCGCGCATCCAGACCTCCCAGGTGAACATGGCATGGCCATCGATGATGGCAGGCAGCTCGAGAATATCGGCAGGCTCTTTCAATTTTGCCGCCATCTCGGGCGAACAGACGGGAAAGACCTCCTGCTCCAACAGCAGCTCTGCCTTCACGTCCGGCCATTTGCCGGTGCCGACGCGGATACCGATATCGACGTCGCAGAGGGCCGGATTGACGAGATTGGTGGTTGCATCCAGCCGCAGCTTGATGTCGGGATGGCGCTCGGCGAAGCGATCCAGCCGGCAGACCAGCCAGCGGGCGGCGAAAACCGGCGCCACCGAGATGGTCAGGATCGTATCGTCCTTGCGGCTGGCGATCGACACCGCCGCCGAAAGACGGGCGAACCCCTCGTCGAGCGCCAGAAGCACCGGCTGGCCGGCTTCGGTGGCGATCATGCCCCTGGCGGTGCGCTCGAAGATCACCTGACCAAGCTGGGCTTCTGCCTTGATGACCTGCTGGCTGACGGCGCCAACCGAGACGCCGAGTTCGTCGGCCGCCGCCTGGAGCGAGCCGAGACGACCGACGGCCTCCAACGCGCGCAGGCCGTTGAGATGGACCATGTTCAAGTTCTTCATATAGTTTTTCTATAGCGCCGCCGCATTAATCTCAATTGAAAATCTACCTGCTGAGGCCGACATTGCAAGCACAGGCAATCCATTCAAACGCAGGACGCGAGCGGATGGGATGGTTCAGCAGGCGCCAGCCGCCATTGATCATCCTTCTGCGCTACTGAGAAAGCGAGGCATGCCATGTCTTTGTTGAAGTTTTTCTTCACCCCTGTTCGGCAGGTGGCAAGCGCGGAAATTGCCCCAGCCTGGAAGGATGATCCCCTGCGACATCCCGAGGTCGAGCGCATGTCAATGCGCGAAATCGCCGATCTGCCGCTCGGGATGCCGGCCGGCTTTCCCAAAGAGACCAAGCCGCCGCTGGCGAAATGCGCGTGAAGATATGGTAGGTTCGCCCTAACCGAAAGGGCGGAGCAATGGCCGACGACGTCGATGCGATCTTCGAACGCCTGAAGCGGCTGGCGGCGGAAGCCGGCCTGCCTGATGTCGAGGAGAGCACCTCCTATGGCAATCCGGCGCTGAAGGTCGGCGGCAAGAGTTTTGTCGCGGTGAAGAATGCCGAGACGATCGTGATCTCGATTTCGCTCGACGACAAGGATCACCTGCTGGAAATGGCGCCTGACGTCTATTTTCAAACCGATCATTATGTCGGCT
The DNA here is from genome assembly GCF_056406515.1 of Rhizobium sp. P1_B8. Classification (NCBI taxonomy): domain Bacteria; kingdom Pseudomonadati; phylum Pseudomonadota; class Alphaproteobacteria; order Hyphomicrobiales; family Rhizobiaceae; genus Rhizobium; species Rhizobium sp. P1_B8. The sequence continues at coordinate 7,132 of NZ_JBFTZZ010000028.1, forward strand.
GGCCGCATCTGCCGGTGCGCGCCGCCGTGATCGGCGACGAAGAACTGCGGTTGCGACTGATCGGCGCCTGGCTGTTCCGGGCGCCGAAGAAGCTTGCCGCAGGTTTTAACGGTCAGGCCCGATCGTAGGCCAGCGCCCGCTGGACGGCGGGGCGCAGCAGCATGCGGGCGTGGTGGTCGCTCGCCTTTTCGAACCGGGCGGGATCGACGCCGTCCGATGGCAGCCAATCGGTCATGACGAAGAGATAGGGATCGGCGAGCGAATAGGCCTCACCCATCACCCATGGGCCTTCGAACATCGTCTGCTCGATCAGCGTGAAACAATCGGCCATGTTCTCGGGCACCTTGGCCTTCATTGCCTCGATTGCCGCCGGCTCGTCGGCCCAGCGCGAGCCGCGCGGGCGATGGGCATGGTTCACATGCACGGTCGAGCAGATATAGCTGTTAAAGGACTGGAGCCTGGCAAATTCGAAGGCATCGTCAAGCGGCGCCAGCTTGGCGGCCGGCGCGCTCTGGGCGATATAGGCCAGGATCGCCGGCGTTTCCGTCAGCACGCCATAATCGGTGACCAGTGCCGGCACCCGGCCCTTCGGGTTGATCTTCAGATAGTCCGGCGAACGCTGCTCGCCATCGCGGAGGCTGATCTTCTTCGTTTCGAAGGCCAGGCCGGATTCTTCCAGGGCAATAAGGCTTGCGAGCGCGCAGGTTCCCGGCGCGTAATACAGTGTCAGCATGGTTCTCGACTCCCTTTCGGCAAGGGTTATAGCGCAGCGGTCGGTGGGCCGGAACTGGGGAGATTGGGTTTTGATCGTCCATCGGGACAAGGTGGGTGCGAGTGTGAGGACATGATCGGTGTGCCGTGTGGCCCCCTCATCCGACGGGTCGGTTGAGGGGGTGAGCGGCAAAGCTGCGAATGCGCTGAGTGTAAGGAAGGGCAAAGCGCGGGCGCAGCAATCCGCTCAGCCGCAGCCCGGCACGTCTTCCAGCCGGTTCCAGACCGGGATGCCGCGTTCCCTGGCAATGCGCACGTCGTTGTCAGCTCCCTTGGAATCGCCCGGCAGGCGCAGCACGCCTTCGCAGAGCTGCAGCAGCCGACCGGCGACCGGGTGGAAGATCTCTTCGTAGAGCGCATCGCCGACCGACCGGCCGCCGGCGGCGTGCCAGATCGGCAGTGCCACCCATTCGCCGATCATCGGCACGTGGCCGGCTTCAAACAGCGCGTGTGAGGGTTCTTCCAGCCGCTTCAGGTTGGCGGCCATCTTTTCCGGGTCGTCGCCCGTTCCGGACCGATAGGGCCCGGCAATCAAAATCAACATGATCCACTCCTTCGCTCCGCATCTGCGTGAGCACTCCCGGCATCATGCACGGGATTTCGTGAAAATGCACGATATTTCTTGAATGTCGAGTCGTTTCGTGCAATATCGGGCTATTATGTTTAATTTCGTGCAGAGAGACGATGCTGACAACGCAACGCAAGACCCTCATTCTCGACATCCTGCGCCGTGACGGCCAGGTGATCGCCAAGCGCGTCGCCGAGGATTTCGCCCTTTCGGAAGACACGATCCGGCGCGACCTCAGGGAAATGGCGGCGGAGGGGCTGCTGAAACGGGTGCATGGCGGGGCGATGCCGCTGGCGCCTGACCTGCCTGACTTCACCGCCCGGCGCAGCGTGTCGTCACAGATCAAGGCACGGCTGGGAGCAGCGGCGGCGGCGATGGTCAAGCCCGACCAGATGATCTTCCTCGATGGCGGCACGACCACGGCGGAGATCGCCCGGCATTTGCCGCGCGACATGCCGCTGACGGTTGCGACCCACAGCCCGACGATCGCCGCCGAGTTGGAGCACCACCCGACAGCCGAGGTGATCCTGACCGGCGGACGGCTCTACAAACATTCGATGGTGGCGACGGGCGCAGCGGCGGCAGCGGCGATCTCGCAGCTTCGCCCCGACCTCTTCTTCCTCGGGGTGACGGCGGCGCATCCGGTGCACGGGCTTTCCACCGGCGATTTCGAGGAAGCGGCGATCAAGCGGCACATTGCCCGCTGCTCGGCCGAAACGCATGTGCTGCTGACTGAGGAGAAGTTCGACCTCGTCTCGCCCTGCCCGGTGCTTGGCATTTCCGAGGTGGCGGGGCTGATCGTGCCCATGGAGGTGACCGCCGAACGGCTGAAACCCTATCGCGATCTCAACGGCGCAATCGCCGCAGCATGATGGTGCTGCGGGAGGGCTGCGGTGCTGCAGCATGCGGCAAGAGACTTGCGGCAAGGGCCGCGATGAAGGCCGCCAACACGGCATAGGCCGGCGCCATGCTGCCGGTTCCAATGGTGAGCACCGTCTGCAGATATGGCTGCGCCAACGCGATGACGATGGAAAGTGCCGGCATGTCGAGCAGGGTCCCGGCGATCCGCGAGAGTTCCGGCATGAAGGCTGCGCCAGCAAGCGCGCCGTAAACCGCCGTCAGGCGGAGTGTAAGGCGCAACGGCACCGAGGCTGCAAGCGGCAGCATGTCGCCATCCTCGAGGGCAAACATGAGATAGGCTGCGAAAGCCGCCAGAAACAGGAAGGCGACGGGCAGTGCGGCCAGGGTAGCGGATTGCGTCAGCGCCGCCGCATCCGCCGCCAGGAAGAGCAGGATCGGCGTGGAAGCGACGAACCAGATGGCGACGATCGGCCCCCAGAACCAGATGAGCGAGAGAGCGTGAAGACGGAGCAGCGTCGCCATGAAGAGCACGCCGATCGCGGTCCAGATGCAGGCGGGTTTGAGCACGCCCGATATCAGCCGCAGGGCCGGCTCGCAGGTCCCGGCCATCTCGCCGCAGCCGGACAGCTGGATCGTGAGCCAGGTGATATAATCGAGGCTCAACGTAGCGAACATGAAGATGCCGATGCCCATCAGCATCCACCAGAGATAGCGGCCTGCAAACATGCCCTGCCCTCACGGCTTCCAGGACTGTGCTCACGTCGCCGCGAAAGGGTGCATCCGCGATCGCAGGACGTACCCCTTTTATATTAGGCAATTCTTATTTTTCTAATAACTTATGTAAGCAAGCTCGACTCATCCGCCAAGGCGGAAGTAACCCTGACATCGCCGACATGGATGCCGTTCCAATTGCGCATTGGCTTCGTGGTATGGGCGATCAGGGCCGCATGCACCTCGCTCTCCGTCTCGAAGAAGCGGGCGAGGGTCGCCGCCACCATGGCTTCGGCGGCGCGGGTCGTGCCATCCTCGCATTTCAGCGCGATGGCAATGCCCTTTTCCGGGATGGCGGCGCAGAAAACGCCTTCGGCGCCTGTTTTGCAGAAGATGCGGCCGGGGGCGATCTGCATCAGTTCCGTGCAGGCGCGGCCGGAGCCCGCGACATAGAAGGGCTCGGCCATGCAGGCCTCGATCAGGCGGCGGGAGGCCTTGGCGCGCAGCGGTTCCAAGCCGTTGCCGGTCGCCATTTTCGCAAAACCGTGAGCAAGGCTCTTGAGCGGCACGGCATAGGTCGGAATCGAGCAGCCGTCGGTGCCGCAGCTCTCGGCGCCAAGCACGGCGCCGGTCAGGCTTTCCATCGCCGCGCGGATCTCGACCTGCAGCGGGTGCTGATAGCCGACATAGCCCTTCGGATCGAGGTCCTGATGACAGCAGGCGCAGATGAAGCCGGCATGTTTTCCCGAGCAATTGTTGTGTAGCGCGGTCGGCGCCTCGAGCGTGCGGGCCTGATGGATCAGGGTCTTCTGATGGAACGACCAGTGGGCGCCGCATTCCAGCGCCTCGGCGTCGCGACCGGCGCGCGACAGCATGGAAGCGGCCAGCGCCACATGCTCGTCCTCGCCACTATGCGAGGCGCAGGCCAGCGCCAATTCCTTGTCGCCGAAGCCGTAGGCATCGGCCGCACCACTCTCGATGAGCGGCAGCGCCTGCATCGCCTTGCAGGACGAGCGCGGGAAGATGGCCGCCTCGATATCGCCCAACGAGAAGACAAGCTTGCCGTCGCCATCAACGACAGCCACCGCGCCGCGATGGCGACTTTCGACGAGCAGGCCGCGGGTGACTTCGACGGTGACGGGATTGGTCATGAGCTCTCATCCGGATGCTGGCGGGGTTGCGCAGTCCATAACGCGTCACGCGGCGAAAGCCAACGGGGTTGACGTTTTGCCAGGTTTAGGTGGCTAGGCGGGTGCCTGCTGATAGTGCCGGCTCTATGTATGGCAGGACGTCACCCTACCCTCCGTCATCCTCGGGCTTGACCCGAGGATCTACGCTGGCCTCGACTGGTAGCGGGCATGGATCCTCAGCTCAAGGCCGAGGATGACGGAGAGTGGGGTGAGCTTTGTGGCCAGTACAGCAACGTTAGAGGGAATCGGAGCCGAAGTGCGCCCCTCCCAAGCCTCGAGTTTGGACGCCTCGAGACATCTGGTCGCGAAATTCTGAAATAGGCATTCAGCCCCCTTGCAGGCTTGGACGCGATCACATCGTCCAAACATTCATCACAAAAATTGATGGAGACGATCTAAAACTATCGTTTCTCTGATAGGTCCGATGCAGCTAAGAGTGGTGCATCAGGAACCGCCCCCATGCCATCCACCTTTTCCTTGATCCTTCGCGACAACAGGATCCGTATTCCGACCGTGACACTCGTCGCGCTCGCCTTCACCTATGCTTCGACCGCGCCCTACCAGTCGATCATCGGGATCAACGAACTCGGCTTGAGCAATGGCGCCTATTCGGCGCTGGTGTTCTTCTCGGCAATCGTCAACGTCACGACAAGCCTGACGCTCGGCATCTGGTCGGACAGGCTGAAAGAGCGCCGGCCGCTGGTGCTGGGGCTTTGCGTCGCCGGCATGCTCGGCTTCGGGTCGATCGCGATCTTTCATAGCCCCATGGTCTTCATCTTCTCCACGCTGCTGCTGGTACCGATGAGCAATTCCACCTATTCGCTGCTGTTCGCCAGCCTGCGCGCCAGGACCAATCAGATGGACCGTGGCCAGGGGGCGGCGATCACCGCAACCGTGCGGGCGCTCTTTTCCGGCTCATGGGCGCTGGCGCCGGGGTTGATCGGCCTCTATCTCGTCAGTTCGCCGTCGATGACGCCGGCCTATGGGATCGCGGCATTGGCAAGCTGCACCTGCTTCTGCCTGTATTTCTTCTTCGCACCCCGAAATGGCGCCGCCGGCCCTGCCCCCGATCACGCCGGGTTCTTTGCTTCGCTGAAACGGATTCTTGTGCCGCATGTGCTGTCGCGCGTTATCGTCATGGCGATGCTGTTCGGGCTGCAGCGGCTGAACAGCATGCTCTTGCCGCTGATCATCACCCATGCGGCCGGCGGCACCGTCGTCGATGTCGGCTTCATGGCAGGTTTGACGGCCTTGCTCGAGATGCCGTTCATGATGATGTGGGGCTTTGCGCAGCGCCGCTTCCGCACCGTGCATGTGCTCGCCTTCGGCGCGCTGATCTATTGCGTCTATCTGCTGCTGCTTGGTTTTGCTTCCGCGCCCTGGCACATCTATGCACTACTCCTCCTCAATGCCTGCGGGGCGGCAGCGATCCTCAGCGTGCCGATCACCTATCTGCAGGACCTGATCGCGGACCGACCGGGGCTTGGAACCTCGCTGATCTCGCTGAACACGTTCATTGGGACCGGCATCAGCGCCGGCCTCTTCGCTTTCGGCACCGCGATCACCGATTATTCCGGCACCGCCTTTGTCGGCGCGGCCGCGGGTCTCGCATCGATCGGAGTGCTGCTCTATCTCGAAAGCAACTGGCGGCAGGCGCGGCAGCCGGCGTGAAGCGCCAGCCGGTTGCGAGCGATATCGGTCAACGCGGCATGATGTGGTAGGCGCAGCGGCGGGCGCCGGCGAGGATGTGTTCGCTGCGCTCGATATCGGCGCCGAGGACGGCGCGGAAGGTTTCGAGTTCGGAGCGGCAGAAGCCGGCGCAGACGGTTGCGGCGGCGCAGATCGGGCAGTGGTTTTCGACCAGCATGAAGGAGCCGTCCGCCTCCTGCCAGTGATCGGCCATATAGCCCTCGCGGGTGCGGATGCCGGCAAGGGCCTCGATGCGCGAGGCAAGGTCATGCGCCTCGCTGAGTTCCTGCCGATAGCGCTGCAGCGGCCAATGGCGCCGGCCTCGTCGATCCGGGCGGCGTTGCAGGCAGCATCTCGGCGGCCCACTGGCTCTATGTCGCGATGGCGCTGCCCGGCATCGTCGCGATTGTGGCGGCGATGACGCTGAGAGACAGCCGAAATTAAAAAGGGCGCCTCGGGTTCGGGGCGCCTTTTCATAACTGAATGCTTGCTGCGCTCTTAGAACAGGATGATTTAGGCCCTATCGGCCTAAGGTCCGAATCCTGTTCTCAATTCAAGAGTTAGAGCATGATGTCGTCCGAAAACCACTCACACTTTTCGGACGACATCATGCTCTAAAGCGCGTCGCATCAAATTTGCTTCATGCAACACGCTTTAGCTCTTTGTTTTTATGCATGTCGTTGTCCCGGAACCGCTGCACACTTCCGGGCGACATGCATTAGGCGACGTTGCGCTCCGGTTCCGGCTCCTGCTGGACGGCCTGCTGCTTCACGCCGAGATAGAGGACGGAGCTGCGGCCGATGCCATAGGTATCGCAGACCTCGGGCGTCAGGAATTCGGTGACCGGAACTTGCTGCACCGCCAAACCGGCGCGCTGGATCACATCGATGAACCCGGACCTTGAGAAGAGGCGCACATGGTCGTCTTGGCCGAAATGCGCCCAGCGGCCTTCCGGCGTCGTCACTTCGGGATTTTCATAGTTGTCCTCGATCGACAGGCAGATCGGCGCCATCAGGATGGCGATGCTGTGCTCCTTGAGAACACGCCGGATTTCGGCGGTGGCACGCACCGGATCCTCGACATGTTCGAGCACATGGGAGCAAAGCACGAAGTCGAAGCTCTCGTCGGCGTAGGGCAGGTTGTGGATATCAGCTTTGTCGTCTGCCTCGGGCATATACATGTCGCAGCTGCGGTAGAAGATATGCGGGTGGCTCTTGAGCCAGAAGCTCAAGGCCCGTCCCGGCGCAATGTCCAGGAACCGGAAGGGATGCGCCTGGTTGAGGCGCTGGAACACTGGCGTCAGGAACAGCGCGTAGAGCCTGTCGCGATCGGACGAATGACAATTGGGGCAGCTATAGGCCTGATGGTTGATCGTCTCGAATTCATCGACGCGATAGGGAAAGCCGTGCTCGACCGCCTTGTCGATGTAGTAGCGCGGAAGCGGTATGAAATGCGGAATTCTGCTGCGGCAGATGGGGCAGGCGTGGAATAGAGCCATTGCATTCCTCGTAGGGACCGTACATTGCGCAAGCAACACCACATCAAGATGCGCAGTTTCGGGGCCGGGTTTCGATCAGACGACTGTTCAACGACCCGGGGAGACTCACAAACGGCCAGGATCAGCTTCACCTTGCGCACAAATGCTGGTCCGAAGCTGACCTCAGACGGTGAGCATGACCTTGCCGACATGGCTGCCGTCTTCCAGCAGCCGGTGGGCTTCGATAACCTCTTCGAAGGCAAAGACCTTGTGGATGACGGGCGCAACGGTGCCGGCTTCCAGCAGCGGCCAGACCTCGGAGAGCAAGTCGTCGCGGATGGCGCGTTTTTCTTCTGCCGTGCGCGGCCGCATGGTGGAGCCGGTGACCGTCAGCCGCTTGACCATGATCGGCGAGAGATTGACCTTTTCGGCGATCGCGCCGCCGAGGAAGGCGATGATCGACAGGCAGCCGTCCTTGGCCAACGAGCCGATGTTGCGCTCGAAATAGGAGGCGCCGATCATGTCGAGGATGATATCGACGCCGTGGCCGGTCTCGGCCTTGATCACCTCGGCGAAATCCTCGGTCCTGTAGTTGATCGCGCGTTTGGCGCCGAGCCTCTCACAGGCCTCGCATTTCTCCTTCGAACCCGCCGTCGCGTATACCTCGGCGCCGAAGGCGCGGGCGAGCTGGATCGCCGTCGTGCCGATGCCGCTGGAGCCGCCATGGATCAGCACGGTTTCGCCTTCCGTCAGCCCAGCCATCTGGAAGAGATTCGCCCAGACGGTGAAGAAGGTCTCGGGCAAAGCTGCCGCCTTCACCGCGTCATAGCCATTAGGGAACGGCAGGATCTGGCCTGCCGGCAGCAGGCAATATTCGGCATAGGCGCCACCATTGGCGAGCCCGCAGACCTTGTCGCCGACGCCATAGCCGCTGACGCCGGGGCCGACGGCAACGATTTCGCCTGATAGCTCCAGACCGAGGATCGGGCTCGCATCCTTGGGCGGGGGATAGCTGCCCTGGCGCTGGGCAATATCGGGGCGGTTGACGCCGATTGCCTCGGCGCGCACCAGAACCTGCCCGTCTTGCGGTACGGGAAGCGGTCGCTTGCCGATCGTCATCACCTCCGGCCCGCCAAAGGACGGCAGATCGACGAAACGCATTTCCTGAGGCAATGGCATGACCCGGCTCCTCCCTGGAGCAGTTCAGCTTTTGGTGGAAGTGCGCGGAACCGCTCTGGCTTTTTGTCTAAAACACAGGAAGTAAATCAGCCCCGCAGGCTTGGGAAGACTTGATGTGGCAGAGGCGTCAATTCGCCTCGCCCACTGCATAAGTGCTACAGCGTCCTTTGCGCGTCTAAAATGACGCGCGGCGCTGCAGGAGATGGAAGACCAGGCCTTCCTCGCTGTCCTTGGCGGCCGACTTGATGATGGCGATTTCGGCGCTGACGCGGTTGATATCGTCGATGACGAGGCCCTCCGGCAGTTCGATGACGCCGATCGAGCAGCGCATCAGCGGGAACAAAGCTTCGGCGCCGGTGCGGTCGTGACCGAGGATGCGGCCGGCGGCGCGGTCCTCGTCGGAATAGAGATCCCGCACGTCGTCATGAAAATCGCTGATCAGCCGCTCGAGGATTTCCGTCAGCTCTTCCTTGGTCCAGCCGACGACGCCGATGAAGAAATCATCGCCGCCGACATGGCCGAGGAAATGGCGTTCGGCGAAGAAATAGCGGCGCATCAGCGCGGCAAACAGCGAGATCGCGTGGTCGCCGAGATGGAAGCCATAGGCATCGTTGAACGGCTTGAAATTGTCGAAATCGCAATAGCAGAAGTGGCGAAGCGCATCGCCGTCGCGGCCGGACTGGCGCATGAAATCGCGGATGGCGCGATTTCCCGGCAGGCCGGTCAGCGGGTTCTGGTCCTGCGCGGTCTTCAGCTGTTTCTCGTTGATGACCTTGATCAGCGACGCGGCGGAGACGACGCCGGCATAGCGCATATTGTCGGTCAGGATCAGGCAGTTGCTGCCTTCCATATTGGCGAAGATGGCCATCAGTTGCTCGGCGTCGCTGTCGAGGCCGACGATCGGCGCCATCTCGACGAAATGCGAGATGCTGCGCTCGTACATCTTGTTCTTCAGGAGATCGCGGCCGAAGGGCTGGTAGATATATTCCTTGAGGTGATGCTCGTGGATGATGCCGCGCGGCTCGTCATTGGCGTTCAGGACAGGAAAGAAGGCCTGGCGCGGATTACGCCGGAAGAGTTCGAAGACGCTGTCGATGCTGTCATTCTCATAGACCGTCGGCAGCAGCTCGATCTGCTTGCGGATGAGGATTTCGTCGAGCGACTGGCTGCCCCGCTTGCTCTTGCCGAGCTCCTGCAGATGCGGGAAGGACGGCGCCAGCTCGGATATATGCGTCGTCGGACGGGAGATAAACCATCCCTGGACGAGGTCGACGCCATATTCGCGGCAGGTGATGAATTCGGCCTCGGTCTCGATGCCTTCGGCGATGACGCGCGTGCCCAGCACATGGGCGATGTTGACGATGCTCTTCAAGAGATGGCGCTTGCGCGGGCTGCGGTCGATCTCGGCGACGAAATGGCGGTCGATCTTGAGATAATCGACGGCATAATCGCAGAGCAGCTTCATCTCGCCATGACCGACGCCGAAATCGTCGATCGCCAGTTTGAAACCGGCCTTGCGAAGCCTGGAAACGAGGCCGGAAAATTCCGGCACGCTGGTATTGTCGAAACGCTCGGAGAATTCGAAGCAGACGGAAGACGGCGGAATATTCGCCTTGCGCAGATGCTGCAGCAGGCTCTCGACCAGGTGTTCGCCATGTGGGATCAGCCGGACATCGAGATTGAGGAACAGCGTCGAGGTGGAGAAATTCGACAGCGTCGCGAATTTGGCAAGCGCGCGGCTGGCGACCATCTGTTCGAGCTGCAGCAGCTGGCCGGCCTGGTGAGCCTCGTCGAGGATCTCGAGGGGCGTATCATAGCCGATGCGTTCCTGGCCGCGCATCAGGGATTCGTAGCCGAAAACCGTGCCGGTGCCGGCTTCGACGATCGGCTGGAAGGCATTCTCGACGACGAGCTTGGCAAGGGTGACGATCTGATCGCTGGCGTAGCGGCGCAGGACATCCGGCGCGACGGTGGCAGCCAAGGACACCCCAGTCTTCACGTGGCCGGTCTTCATTGTGGCTGATCTCCACTGTGACTTGTTCTTTTCGTCCGGAACATGCCGCAGAAGGGTCAATGAACTCTTTCGCCAGTGTGAAAGTTTTATGAAACGCGCAAGAGCATCCTGCGCGTTCCGCGTTCATTCAATTTTTCCAATGCAATCAAATGCTTGCTCAGGCGGAGCGACGGCGCTCCGCCTCGTGATCGGCGAACATGTCGGCGACGCATCTGCCGCCGGATGGAGCGCCGTCGTCAAGAATATCGTCCCGGAACTCATTGAGCTTGCGGGCGGTATCCCAGAGGCGGAGCGCCTCGCGAACAACCTCACTGCTCGAGGCATAGCCGCCATTGTCGACGGCGGCGCGGATGCCCGCTGCCTGTTGCGGAGAGATGGAAACGGTGACCATCGGCATGAACTTCCTCCCTTTTCTGATCAGGCAGAACCCTGCCTCTGGGGGACGCATGACCATTTTCAGCATTCTCGGCGATCTCGCCGGTGCCTTGGTGCATTCGCACTCAGACCGTTCACTTGGCTTAGGACCGGTCTGTAACCCGTTAAGTCTAATCCCCCGTCATAGTCTTGTCAAAAAAGAACGGTCAGCGGCATCAGTTTCAGCCACGGATGCCGAGGCCGAAGGCAATCATTGTCGAGCCCTGGACGATGAGATCGGCGGCGAGGAACAGGCCGAGGATCCACAGGCTGTTCACCGGCCAGCCGAGCGCGATGACGAAACCGGCAAGAGCGGTGATGACGCCACTTGCGACGATCCAACGCCAGCCCTTGGTGGGCTTCATGCGCATGCCGACCCAGGTGCGGAAGACGCCGGCGATGACCAGTGCGAGCGAGAGAAACAGCGTCAACGCCGCCGAGGTCAGGATCGGATTGACGAAAGCGCAGATGCCGGCAAGCACATAGAGCAGGCCGCTCAGTATCCAGAACAGCACATGATCCCAGCCGCGCACCTGGAAGGCATGGACGAGATAGATCACCCCGCCGAACAGCATCAGCATGCCGACATAATAGACCGAAACGACGGTGGCGAGCATCAGATTGCCGAGCGCGATCAGACCGCAGACGAGCAACAACACGCCGAGGCCGGCAAACCAGATCCATTTCGACTGTAGCGAAGATGTCGGCGTTCCCTCGAAGACATCGGTCATGATGCACCTCCTGAGATTCTGAATATGTTGCAGCAATTTGACAGGGAAAGATCCGCGCCCAGTCAAATAGCGAAAGATTTTTATTGATTGATCAGTCAATCAAAAATAACCTGCCGCTGATTTCAAGGAGTGGTTTGTTGCCGAAAGTCGGAATGGAGCCGGTGCGCCGCAAGGCGCTTGTTGATGCAGCGCTGCGGGTGATCGGCGATCACGGCTCGCTTGCCGTCACCATGTCCGATATCGCCCGGCAGGCCGGCGTGTCGCCAGCCCTGGCGCATCATTATTTCGGCAGCAAGGAACAATTGCTGATCGAGACGATCCGCTCGCTTCTCCGACAACTGCGCAGCGATACGGTGGCGGCACTTAAGGCCGCCAGGACGCCGCGGGCGCGGCTTTCCGCCATCATCCGCGTCAGCTTCCACGCCGACCAGTTCGCGCCGGAGACGATTGCCGCCTGGCTTGCCTTTTACGCCGAAGCGCAGCGCTCGGAAGAGACGCGACGCTTCCTGGTGATCTATGCGCGGCGGCTGCGCTCCAATCTGCTGGCCGACCTCAAGGCGCTGTTGCCAGCTGACGCCGCAGAACGCATCGCCGAAGGCGCTGCGGCGATGATCGACGGGCTTTATATCAGGCAAAGTCTGAAATCCGCGCCGATCGGCATTGAAGCCTCGATCGCGCTGACGGAAGATTATCTGAATGCGCTTTTGGCCACCGCCTCCCCCTCTCCCCGGAGCGAGAAGGGACGACCACATCGAACCACCCAAGGACAAATGACATGAAAGCCCAGCCGAAAGCCTCGCACTTCATCGACGGCGAATATGTCGAGGATACCGACGGCACCGTCATCGAGAGCCTCTATCCCGCGACCGGCGAGGTGATCGCCCGGCTGCATGCCGCAACGCCCGCGATCGTTGAACGGGCGATCGCGGCGGCCAAGCGCGCCCAGCCGGAATGGGCGGCGATGAGCCCGATGGCGCGCGGGCGCATCCTGAAGCGGGCAGCCGACATCATGCGCGAGAGAAACCGGGCGCTTTCCGAACTCGAGACGCTCGACACCGGCAAGCCGATCCAGGAGACTGTTGTCGCTGACCCGACCTCGGGTGCCGATGCCTTCGAATTCTTCGGCGGCATTGCGCCGGCCGGTCTCAACGGTTCGCAGATCCCGCTCGGCCAGGACTTTGCCTATACCAAGCGGGTGCCGCTCGGCGTCTGCGTCGGCATCGGCGCCTGGAACTATCCGCAGCAGATCGCCTGCTGGAAAGCTGCGCCGGCGCTTGTCTGCGGCAATGCCATGGTGTTCAAACCGTCCGAGAACACGCCGCTCGGGGCGCTGAAGATCGCCGAGATCCTGCATGAGGCAGGACTGCCGAAGGGCCTCTTCAATGTGATCCAGGGCGACCGCGACACCGGGCCGCTGCTCGTCAACCATCCCGATGTCGCCAAGGTGTCGCTGACCGGCTCGGTGCCGACCGGCCGCAGGGTGGCGGCGGCCGCCGCCGGCAACCTCAAGCATGTGACGATGGAACTCGGCGGCAAGTCGCCGCTTGTTGTCTTCGACGACGCCGATCTCGATTCGGCGGTCGGCGGCGCGATGCTCGGCAATTTCTATTCGACCGGGCAAGTCTGCTCGAACGGCACACGCGTCTTCGTGCAGAAGGCTGTTAAGGCCGAATTCCTGAAGCGGCTGAAGGTCCGCACCGAGGCGATGCTGATCGGCGATCCGATGGACGAGGCGACGCAGGTGGGCCCGATGGTTTCCTGGGCGCAGCGCGACAAGGTGATCTCCTACATCGAGAAGGGCAAGGCCGAGGGCGCAACACTGATTGCTGGCGGTGGCATTCCGAACAACGTCTCCGGCGAGGGTTATTATGTGCAGCCGACGGTGTTTGCCGATGTCACCGACGACATGAGCATCGCCCGCGAGGAGATCTTCGGGCCGGTCATGTCGGTGCTCGATTTCGACGATGAGGACGAGGTGATCGCGCGGGCCAATGCCAGCGAATTCGGCCTTTCCGGCGGCGTCTTCACCGCCGACCTCACCCGCGCCCACCGCGTCGTCGACCGGCTGGAGGCGGGCACGCTCTGGATCAACACCTACAATCTCTGCCCGGTGGAAATCCCCTTCGGTGGCTCGAAACAATCCGGCTTCGGCCGCGAGAATTCGCTGGCCGCGCTGGAGCATTATTCCGAGCTGAAGACGGTTTACGTGGGCATGGGGCCGGTGGTGGCGCCTTATTGAGGAAGTGAAGACCCTCCCCCTTTTGGGGAGGGGTTTGGGGCGGGGTCTTTGGCACCGTTGCAAAAGAATCTAAGGGAACGTCATGCAACAAGCAGATTTCGTCATCATCGGCTCGGGCTCCGCCGGCTCCGCCCTCGCCTACCGTCTGTCGGAAGACGGCAAGAACAGTGTCCTCGTCATCGAGGCGGGTGGCAGCGATTTCGGGCCGTTCATCCAGATGCCGGCAGCGCTTGCCTGGCCGATGAGCATGAAGCGATATAACTGGGGTTATCTGTCCGAGCCGGAGGCGAACCTCAATAACCGGCGCATCACCGCGCCGCGCGGCAAGGTGATCGGCGGCTCCTCGTCGATCAACGGCATGGTCTATGTGCGCGGTCATGCCGAGGACTTCAATCGCTGGGAGGAGCTCGGCGCCAGCGGCTGGGCCTATGCCGACGTGCTCCCCTATTACAAGCGGATGGAGCATTCGCATGGCGGCGAAGAAGGCTGGCGCGGCACCAATGGGCCGCTGCATGTCCAGCGTGGCGGCTTCACCAATCCGCTGTTTCGCGCCTTCGTCGAGGCCGGCAAACAGGCGGGCTTCGAGACGACGGAGGATTATAACGGCAGCAAGCAGGAAGGCTTCGGGCTGATGGAACAGACCATCTTCGGCGGCCGCCGCTGGTCTGCCGCCAATGCCTATCTGAAGCCGGCGCTGAAGCGGCAAAATGTCGGGATCGTCTATGGCTTCGCCCGCAAGATCGTGATCGAGGACGGGCGGGCGACCGGCGTCGAGATCGAACGCAACGGCAAAGTGGAGGTGGTGAAGGCGAACCGCGAAGTGATCGTCTCGGCCTCCTCCTTCAACTCGCCGAAGCTCTTGATGCTCTCCGGCATCGGCCCCGGCGAACATCTGAACGACATGGGCATCGAGGTGAAGGCCGACCGGCCGGGCGTCGGCGCCAATCTGCAGGACCATATGGAATTCTACTTCCAGCAGGTGAGCACCAAGCCGGTGTCGCTCTATTCCTGGCTACCGTGGTTCTGGCAGGGCGTGGCCGGCGCACAATGGCTGCTCTCGCGCGGCGGGCTCGGCGCCTCCAACCAGTTCGAGGCCTGCGCCTTCCTGCGCTCGGCGCCGGGGCTGAAGCAGCCCGACATCCAATACCATTTCCTGCCGGTGGCGATCAGCTATGACGGCAAGGCGGCGGCGAAGAGCCACGGCTTCCAGGTTCATGTCGGCTACAACCTGTCGAAGTCGCGCGGCAGCGTGACGCTGCGTTCGGCCGACCCCAAGGCCGATCCGGTGCTGCGCTTCAACTATATGAGCCATGCCGAGGATTGGGAGAAGTTCCGCCACTGTGTGCGCCTCACCCGCGAGATCTTCGGCCAGAGCGCCTTCAACGACTATCGCGGGCCGGAGATCCAGCCGGGCGAAGGCGTGCAAAGCGACGAAGAGATCGACGCCTTCCTGCGCGAACATCTGGAAAGCGCCTATCACCCTTGCGGCACCTGCCGGATGGGCGCCAAGGACGATCCGATGGCGGTGGTCGACCCGCAAACGCGGGTGATCGGCGTCGATGGCCTGCGTGTCGCCGACAGCTCGATCTTCCCGCACGTCACCTACGGCAACCTGAACGGACCCTCGATCATGACCGGAGAGAAGGCGGCCGACCATATCCTCGGCAAACAGCCGCTGGCGCGCTCGAACCAGGAACCCTGGGTCAACCCGCGCGCGGCGGTCAGCGACAGATAGTCAGTGGTAGTCTTCTTCGCGCTGGTGACGGACGGCGATGACAATGACGCTCGTTTCGCTCATCACTTTGAAAAGAATGACATGTCCGGCTGAGCCGAATGGTACGACGAGCTCGCGCAGCAAGGGATCATCCGCAGAGGCGCGTCTGGCCATCAGCGGGAAATCCTGAAGTATCATCAGAGCTTTTTGGATGGCGTTGATGGCACGTTCCGCCAAATCCGGATCACGTTCGATCAGAAAATCGGCGAGCCGGTCCAGATCTTCATAGAAGGTCTGGGTATACTTTAGCTCGAAGGTCATTTTTGCTGTGCAGCTTTACGAGCTTTCGCCTTTTCAAGCTTTTTGCGCATCAACTCCTGAATGTCGTCCGTTGTGTAAAACACACCGGTGCGCTCTGCGTCCGCCAAGCCAGCCAGACCCCGCGCGATGAACTCCGCTTGGGTCTTTCTGTAATCGATCTGGCGGCGAAGAGAGTCCTCTATCAGCGACGACAAGCTCTCGCCTTCTTTGAGAACGCTTTCGGCGGCAGCGCGCAATTCAGGATCCACGCGAAGGGACGGGAGAGATGCCGTTTTCATGACGTTCCTCATGCGTTGCAATTGCAATGCAATATGATGGATCATCGTGTTATATTCAACTCCCCTCCACCTGACGCAATTCATATGCGCCGCGGTTGAGAAAATCGGGAGCGATCCCATCAGAGAAATCCGATCCAGCGTCCCGCCACAAGTGCGGCGATCCATGTCGCCGCCGAAAGAGCCGCCGAAACTCTTATGGCAGGGCGAAGAATGCCGACCGTGGTTACCGTTCGCCAACCCTGCCCAGCGTGCACGACCAGCACGTTGAGTAATCCGAAGGCAATCAGCCCGAGCTTGGCGAGGAAGGCGGGATTGGCGGCGTATTCGACCGCCCGGACGCTGAAGAGACAGAAGCCGGTTAGAATAGCCGCGGCAAGGCCGACGCCGGCGGAGCGGGAGAGAAACGGGGCAACGACTTCAACAGGCAGCTTGCGGAAGAAGCCGGCGAGCTTGAGATCGAGCGGCAGGATGGCGCCGATGAGAAGACCGATCGCCAGGATATGGGCTGCGTTGACGAACATGTAGAGTGTTCCGGAGCGCCGGAGCGCGGCCGCAGGCGTGGTGGCTGACAGCCATTCGAGAATGTCGATCACAGCTCGCTTCGCCCAGAGGTCAGTTCGTCTTGATGCGGTCGGGATAGATATCGTAGCGCTTCTCGCCGATGGTGAGGCGCACCGCCTTCATCCGCTTCTCCTTTGGATCCTGCGAACGGTTTCCAAGGGCCACCACCTGGTCGCCGGGCTTGGCGACACCTTCGACGAAGCCGGAGCGTTCCGTCTGGCGCGGATTACCGAGCTCGACGAGCCAGACGCCGTCATTGGCGGTCGCGACGTTAAGGGTCGGATGCGGCCCGCCCATGGAGATCTTCTCGATGGTGCCGCGAAGCTCGATCTGATCCGCCTCTGCCCAGGACCAGCCGTGATGGGCCATTGCGCCGGTGGCGAAAGCCACAGAAAGCATGGCTGCAGCCACTAGAGTATTTCCGTTTTTCTTCGCACCACGGAAATGCTCTATCTCTTTGTTTTCACGCAATTCCGGACGCAAAACCGCGCTGCACTTTTGCTGGAATTGCTCTAGCCGCTGCGCTGAAATTCTAAACATCATATCCTCCCTACCCGTATTGACGGGCAGGTGGAGCATGAGAACCGGAAGAAAAGGGATTTCACCAAATCTTGAAGAAAGATGCGGGCGTCAGTTCACCCTGATGCTCAGGCCAGCAGACGGGTGACTTCGGCGCTGTGCGCTGGGGCGACGGCATCGGCGATGGTCGTCGAGAACAGCACCTTGCGAGTGGCGTCCGCCACCTTGGCGAAGACGTGGCGGATCTGGCAGTTCTGTTCGCCGTCGCAATCGTCGCACCGGCGGTAGGCGGTGATCGAGAGGCATGGAAGCGGGGCGATCGGGCCGTCGATGATGCGCAGGATCTCGCCGAAGGTGATGGTGTGGGCGGGCTTGAGGAGGAGATAACCGCCCTGCTTGCCGCGGCGGCTGGCGACGACGCCGTGATGTTTCAGGTCGAGCAGGATCTGTTCGAGGAACTTCTTCGGGATCTTCTGCTGCGCCGCGATATCGGAAATCATCACCGGTTCGTCGGCATCGGCATCAGCCAAGACCGTGAGCGCCCGCAGCGCATATTTCGCCTTTTGCGTAATCATTTTTGACCATCGACACACACAGGCAGTGCGAATTTCCGCACTGCTACGGAAGTACTTTCACCTCTATGGCACAACCAGCATGAACGGAATTTGAACGCGCCGGAGAAAGCCTTGAGAGACAAGCGTTTTGGCCTTGTTTTTTGCTCTCGGCCAAGCTCTCTTAATCTATGCCAAAACTGCGCCTTCTGCACCATTTTCGGCATCACTTCAGATTTCGGATTGACAGGCTGCGTGTAACTCTACTATTTCTATAGACATTCGAGCTGCCGATGTGGATTTTCATCCGCAGGCGGCTGCTTTTCTGCATCGCGGCAGCTT
The DNA here is from genome assembly GCF_056406515.1 of Rhizobium sp. P1_B8. Lineage (NCBI taxonomy): Bacteria > Pseudomonadati > Pseudomonadota > Alphaproteobacteria > Hyphomicrobiales > Rhizobiaceae > Rhizobium > Rhizobium sp. P1_B8. Next base: position 25,262 of record NZ_JBFTZZ010000028.1, read on the forward strand.
CGGAGAGATATTTGCTCTTCCGGCCGCAGCTTTCGAAATCCCTTTTTCTGTCCGATCCCTGTGTGAACTGCGATACTCCGGTCAACAAAGGACAGGATTCTCATGACTGCTATCAATCCGATTGCGGAAGCCAAGGCGCTGAATGACAGACTGGCAGGCCTCGACCTTGCCGGACGCCTGTCGCTGGTCTCAGGCCTCGGCGGTCGCGTGGTGTTCACAACGTCACTCGGCGTCGAGGACCAGGTGATCACCGCCGAGATCGGCACGCACCGCCTGCCGATCGATGTCGCCACGCTGCAGACCGGCCGGCTGTTTGCCGAAACGCTGGCACTGATCGAAGAGACCGAAAGCCAGTACGACATCCGCATTCATCGTTACGAGCCCGAGAAGGCCGATATCGACGCCTATGCGGCACAATACGGCCTCAACGGTTTCTACGAGAGCGTCGAGGCCCGGCATGCCTGTTGCGGCGTGCGCAAGCTGAAGCCGCTTGCACGGGCGCTCGAAGGTGCTGCGATCTGGATCACCGGCCTGCGTCGCGGCCAATCGGCCAATCGCGCCGAAACGCCCTTTGCCGAGTATGACGCCGAACGGCACCTGCTGAAGGTCAATCCGCTCGCCGACTGGGACCTGGAGGCGATCAAGGCCTTCGTTTCCGCAAATGGCGTGCCGGTCAATCCGCTGCATCAGCGTGGTTATCCTTCGATCGGTTGCGAGCCCTGCACCCGGGCGATCAAGCCCGGTGAGCCGGAACGCGCCGGCCGCTGGTGGTGGGAGCAGGACGAAACGCGCGAATGCGGCCTGCACGTCGCCGAAGAGGCCGCAGCGATCGCCGCACAGTAAATCACCCCACGGCTTTCCCAATCGGGGCGCGGCGACCGCCGCAGCCTTGGGAAAGTCAACATTCCCTGGGAAAGCCAACATTCCCGGGGAGAGCCAACATCAAGGAATTGTTTTGCGGCGAGCCGTAAACGACCGATAGCCTGGAGTAAAACATGCCCGACAGCCGTCCGGATACGGAACTCAGCAATCCGCAGAGCGCCAAGGCGCCGCTCGACCCGCATCTGAAAGCGCTGGAAAACGAATCCATTCACATCTTCCGCGAGGTTGCGGCCGAATTCGAGCGTCCCGTCATGCTCTATTCGATCGGCAAGGACTCCTCGGTGTTGCTGCATCTGGCGCGCAAGGCCTTCTATCCCGGCCGCGTGCCCTTCCCGCTGCTGCATGTGAATACCGGCTGGAAGTTTTCCGAGATGATCGCCTTCCGCGACGAGACCGCGAAGAAGTATGATCTCGATCTGATCGAGCACATCAATCCGCGCGGCAAGGCCGAAAACATCACGCCGTTTACGCATGGATCGGCTGCTTTCACCGACATCATGAAGACCGAAGGCCTGCGTCAAGCGCTCGATGCCGGCCAGTTCGATGCCGCTTTCGGCGGCGCGCGGCGCGACGAGGAAGCCAGCCGCGCCAAGGAGCGCATCTATTCCTTCCGCACGCCGGACCATCGCTGGGATCCGCGCAACCAGCGGCCCGAACTCTGGAACATCTACAACGGCATGATCCGCAAGGGCGAGAGCGTGCGCGCCTTCCCGCTGTCGAACTGGACTGAGGTCGACATCTGGCGCTACATCCAGGCCGAGGACATTCCGCTGGTGCCGCTTTACTACGCAAAGAAACGGCCCTTCGTGGAGCGCGACGGCATGATGATCCTCGCCGAGGATCCGCGCCTGGAACTGTTGCCCGGTGAAGTCCGCCAGGAAGGCATGATCCGTTTCCGAACCCTCGGCGACTTCCCGCTGACCGGCGCCATCCGCTCACAGGCCACCACCCTCGAAGAGGTGATTGCCGAACTCGAAATTGCAACGGTGTCCGAACGCCAGGGCCGCGCCATCGATCGCGACCAGTCCGGCTCCATGGAAAAGAAGAAGCGTGAAGGATATTTCTGAGATGACCGCAGCCCAAACCGCCGTCTCGGCCGCCACCGTCGTCAGCCTGCCCGCCGCCGAGCAGCAGAAAGCTCTGCGCGACTCGCGCCCGCTGCGCCTGATTACCTGCGGCAGCGTCGATGACGGCAAGTCGACCTTGATCGGCCGCCTGCTCTGGGACACCAAGGCCGTTAAGGAAGACCAGGCCGCCACCCTGCAGCGCGATTCCACCGGCAAGCAGAACGATCTCGGCCTGCCCGACTTCGCATTGCTGCTCGACGGCCTGCAGGCCGAGCGCGAACAGGGCATCACCATCGATGTCGCCTATCGCTATTTCTCGACCGACAAGCGCTCCTTCATCGTCGCCGACACGCCCGGCCACGAGCAATATACCCGCAACATGGCAACCGGCGCCTCGACCGCCGATCTCGCTATCCTGCTGGTCGATGCGCGCTTCGGCATTCTCGAGCAGACGCGCCGTCACGCGACGATCGCCTCGTTGCTCGGGATCAAGCAGTTCGTGCTCGCCGTCAACAAGATCGACCTGACGGGCTACGACCGCGCCGGCTTCGACAAGATCAGCCATGACTTCCGGGAATTTGCCCTGTCGCTCGGAGTCAAGCAGATCACCGCCATTCCGATGTCGGCGCTGAAGGGCGAAAACGTCGTCTATTCCGGCCAGGCCGCCATGCCCTGGTACAGCGGCCCGACGCTGGTGGAGACACTGGAGCTTGCCACCGTGCGCTCGTCGCAGACGGTCGGCTTCCGCCTGTCCGTCCAGCGCGTCTCGCGTCCCGGCGAAAGCTTCCGCGGCTATCAGGGCACGGTTGCCGGCGGCTCGGTCAAGCCGGGCGACAGCGTCATGATCCTGCCGTCCGGCATGGTCGCCAACGTCTCCAAGATCGTCACCTTCGATCTCGTCCGCAATGCCGCCGTTGCCGGCGACGCGATCACGCTGGTGCTCGACCGCCAGGTCGACGTGGCGCGCGGCGACATGATCGTCTCGATCGACGCCCAGCCGCAGGTCGGCCTTGCCTTCGACGCGCAGATCGTGGCGCTGCAGCCTGAGGGTATCGAGCCCGGCAAGCGCTACTGGCTGAAGAGCGGCAGCCGCCGCCAGCGCGTGCAGGTGCAGCCACTCAGCCAGCTGGAGCTGAAGACCGGCACCTGGAACGCCGCCCAGCGGCTCTACATGAACGCGATCGGCAAAGTCCGGCTCGTCTTCGACGAAGCGGCGATCTTCGACCCCTATGAGCAGAACCGGCTTTCCGGCTCCTTCATCCTGATCGATCCGGAGACCAACAACACTGTTGCCGGCGGCATGGTCACCGGCAAACGCACGGAACTCGGCGGCCTGCACAATGGCGAAGCCCGCGTCATCCTCTCGCTTCCGGCCGATCTTGCCGAGCAGATCATGGCAAGCGAACTCTTCGCCAGCCGCAGCCACGAGGCCGAGGTGCGGCGCATGACGGCAGCCGAAGCGGCCGACCTCTGGTCGAGCGCTGCAAGCGATATCTAAGGGATAAGGGGCCAGCAAGTCTGGCCCCTCACCGAGACCGAATCCGCTGGCTGCAGGGCCGGCGGATTCCCTGTCGAGCGGCAAAGAACCGATCAGAACCTGAGACTTTGCGATAGGGGCTCTCCACTACGCGGCCCCACGCTGCTTGAACGCAAAATCGGCAGGTCCCCCCGCTCAATTTTCTGTGTCCGCCTCTACGGCCGCTAAAAAAATCAGAGTTTGCAGAAAACGGACTTTTTCAATTCACGATTCGCTGTTTAACGCTTGCCCGCAGGCCAATGTGGGGCCATTCTTAGATCGGATCCTGGCGGTGCGGTAAGACGAGAGGTCAGGCCTTGCAACGCTCAATCTCGACCTCGAAGCACGTGGCGCCTTTTCTCGACTGATCCCCGAGCGAGGAGGTTGTCCATGTCCACGCACTTTGTCGACCATCCGCTACAACCGGGCGACCGGGTCCCGAACGTTGTGTTTGATGCGATCTCGCGCGAGGGGAAGATCGCTCTTGATGATTTTCGCGGCCGCAGCCCATTGTTGATCGGTTTGTTTCGAGGCCTGCATTGTCCGTTCTGCCGGCGCCATGTCGCGGCCATGGCATATCTCAACCCGATGCTGCGTGAGAAAGGCGTCCAATCTCTGGCGGTGGTCAACACCCCGGTCGAACGCGCGCGGCTCTATTTCCGTTACCATCCGATACCCGATCTTCTTGCTGCTTCCGACCCGGTACGGGCTTCGCACCAAGCCTTCGGCTTACGCGAGGTCGGGATCGACACGGTCATGGCGATACGGATCGATCTTCCGGGCGAGTTGCCCGAGCCGATGGGCGTGATGGCAATGGACGAGTTCATCAACGAGAAGGAAGGATATCAGATTACGGAAGCCGATCAGCAGATGATGACTGCCGACCACGGGCAGCTTGTCGGTCAGTTCCTAATCGACCGGGAGGGCATCGTACGCTGGAGCTTCACTGAAGTTCTGGAGGCTGGGCTCCAGACATTCAAGGCACCGAATTCCGAGGAATTGATGTCGGTAGCTTCCCAAGTCGTACATTAACAACGAAAAAACTCGACGACACCAGCCGCATTCGGCCTGCCGGTGCGGTGCACGACGGCCGCCGAAGCGGCAGACCTCTGGTCGAGCAATGCAAGCGATATCTGACAAGGGATAAAGGATAGGGGGGCCAGCAAGACTGGCCCCTCACCGAAATGCGGGCTCACCGAACCCGCTGGCTACAGGACTGGTCAGAACCTGAGACTTTGCGATCAGGGCTCCACATCCGCTCCGGCCCGAAGCGGTCAGATGGCGTTCCTCTAGACTTCGGCATTTCCGCGATCTACATTTGAGCTTCTGTGAGCCTGGAATTATATCAGCTCTCAGCCCATTCGCATCGCCCACCCTCACCATTTGCGGTTCGGGCCTGCGCTTCACCCCCCATTCAACGTAATTTCACCGTGCAAGCGGGAGGAGTTTCCATGGCCGATGCCCAATGCGCCTGCGGCGCTCTGAGACTGATGCTCAGCGAGCCGCCACAATTGACAGCTCTCTGCCACTGTTTGGCCTGCCAGCGCAGAACCGGTGCGCCGTTCAGCGCAAATGCTTTCTATTCGATCGGCTGCGTCGAAATATCTGGAACGTCTACAGAATTCATTCGCACTGCCGAGAGCGGTCGCAAGGTCCGCATGCATTTTTGCCCAACGTGCGGCTCGACCGTCTATTGGAAGGCCGATGCTGCGCCGTTCTGGATCGGGGTGGCGGTAGGTTCCCTTGCCGACCCGGCCTTCGCCCCTCCTGCCATATCAGTCTTCGAACAATCGAAACATAAGTGGGTTAAGCTTGACGAAGCGGTAGAGCACTTTCAGAGCCATCCAATCAGCCAATTGGAATGAATCGACACGGGCTTTCGGCCTGAAGCGGACTTTGGATCATCGGCAGCGGAAGCTCTTTCGCTGCCTGCTAGATAACCCTTTCGCGCAGACCATTGATCGCTGACAACACCGTTGCCTCCGGACCGAGCCCTCTCGGCAGATAGTCGCGCAAAACTCAGAGTGATCGTTCGAAAAGAAGCTCATTCTCCTTTTCGCCGACATGCTCCCAACCAGCCGCTCGATAAAATCTCTCGGCTCGGGTGTTTGGATCGGTGGTGAGCCACGCGCGTTCGATGCCCGCAGATTTGAGGCAGGCGCAGGCTTCGGCCAGCAGAATCGAGCCAATCCCTTTTCCTTCAAATCCGGGAGCGATAAAGAGCGCCCAAATGTTTCCGTTGCGTGGGTCAGCCGCGGAAAAGCCGACCACATTGCCGTTCTCTTCCCAAATGGCCACTCCCGGATTTCTTACATACCATTCATAATCGTGATCGGTGACCTTAGAGGGGTCAGCCAATACGTTTTCGACGACTGAAGAACGGACAACTTTGAGCGCCATGAGGTCACTCGCAACCGCTTTTCGGAGCATGCAACGATCTCTCGATAGCTTGTGAAGGCTTGCAGAATGCCTCTTTGTGGCGATCAGTTCAATGACTGCCTCTGCCGCTTTGCGGCCCTAGCCAACTGAACGGACTACTTCCCCAGAGCATTCTTCAGCGCCTCGACGACGACGCGAACGGAGGGGATGTCCTTGATGTCCGAATGGACAACCAGCCAGACCTCTCTTGTCAAAGCATATTCGTTCTCAATGCGCTGGAGACCGCTGGACTCCGGGACAGCGAAATCGGGGAGCATGACGACACCTGCGCCAAGGCTTGCGGTTGCGGCCTGAAACTCCAGAACGGATGACCTCACAGCGATCGGCCGGCCGGCGGCCAATTCGATCAACCGCAACTGTTGCGGCGAGGCGTTCATGGTTTCGTCGTAACCGATGAAGGTCCAGTCCGGCGGTGGAACCGTTTCGAGATAGGTCTTGGATGCGTAGAGATGGAAGCTTGTCTCGCCGAGCTTGACGATGGCGTAATCGCCGTCCTCGGGACGCGACATTCGCACCGCAATATCCGCCTCTCGTCTGTTCAGGGACGCGAGGCGCTTTTCTCCGACAAGCGTGATCTGAACACCCGGATGGTCTCGCCTGACGGCCGCGATCGGCTTTGCCAGGAGCACGCTTGAGAGAGCGGGAGGCGCGCTGATCCTCACATGGCCACGCAATTCCGTGGCGCTGCTGCGACCAAGCTGCTCGATTGCCGCAGTTTGCGCCGCGACAAGAGCTGCGTGCCTGGCAACCTGCTCTCCGTCCGCGGTTAACATGATGCGCCGTCCGCGGCGGTCTATGAGTTTACGCCCCAGGCTGGCTTCAAGCGACGAGACCCGCCGACTGATCGTGGCGTGTTCGACGCCGAGCTGCTTTGCGGCACCAAGCAATGTTCCGGACTGCGCGAGTGCCAGGAAATGCCGAAGGTCGTCCCAGTCGATCTTTGTGAATTCTCTCCCAATCATTGTGAAGCAATAGGGAATTTTCACACATCATGCCATCGCTTAATTTGTGCCCATGAAGGAGCACGAGATGACCGACCAAATCATATGGCTGAACGCCCCTGGTGACATCACCCAGTTCCGCGTTGAGCATCACCATTGTGAGCCTCCCGGTGATGGCGAGATAAAAATCCGTCATCAGGCGATCGGAACCAACTTTCTCGATGTCTATCATCGAAAGGGCATCTACCCCATGCCCTCCTACCCCGCGGTGATCGGTGCGGAGGCGGCGGGCATCGTCGACGATGTCGGTCCTGGTGTCTCCCTGTTCCAAAAGGGTGACCGCGTTGCCTATGCCGGGCCTCCGGTTGGAGCCTATCGCTCCACGAGGAATATTGCCGCTGAAAGGGCGATCAAGCTTCCGGATGCCGTTTCAGCAAAGACGGCAGCGAGTTCGCTGCTCAAAGGCATGACCGCCTACATGCTGTTGAAAAAGACCTATAATGTGCGTGCAGGCACTCAGGTTCTGATCCATGCGGCCGCCGGTGGGCTTGGCAGCATCCTCGTGCGTTGGGCCAGGTCGCTCGATGCCACCGTGATCGGGACGGTCGGCTCTTCCGAAAAGGCAGCCCTCGCCGCATCTTATGGCGCCGATCACCTTATTGTTGGACGAGGCGCCGATATCGTTGCGGACGTGAAGCGGCTCACGAACGGGCTTGGCGTCGACGTCGCCTATGACGGGATAGGCGGCGACACGCTTCTCAAAAGCATTCGTTCTGTCCGCCCATTCGGCATGGCTGTCACCATCGGTCAGGCCGCCGGTGCTATTCCACCGGTGCCTGTCGAGGAACTTCGACCGGGCAAGGCGCTCTGCCATCCGAGCATCATGGCCTGGTGCGCTGACGTCGGACAATATCGCGAGGCTGCTCTCGCTGCAGTCGGGGCGATGGAAGCGGGGATCGTTTCGCAGATCGGTGCCGAATATCGTTTGGCCGATGTTGCCAAGGCGCACGAAGAGATGGAATCCGGACGCTCGGCCGGCAGTATCCTGCTGATACCTTGATCGGTCAGCGTCCGTTATTTCGGTTTGCGCAGATGGAGAGATCCTGTCGGAATAGGAACCACACTGGCAAGTCGTTGGCCTACCACGGTACCGATTGTGGCAACCCCGGACGTATTCCTGGATGCAGGCTCGATTTGGCGAAGAAACAGTCCGCTATCATCTGCAAGAGATCCGATGGTAATCATCGGCTCATCGTCGACGAAAAGTATCAATCCAATGCCGGATCCGACCTTATCCTCCACCCTGCACGGCAGGGCTCTCAGTACGGTCTCCGCGTTTGTCGAAAACAGGGATTTCACAAGCCCGCCGAGGGCTTCGACCTTATTGACGAACGGCCGCACGACAAGCGTGACCGCGTCTTCTTCAGATAAAGAGAGTTTGACTGAAAACTGAGCCGGCGCAGAACCGGTTGGCAGGCAAGCACTATAAAGCTGGAAAATCGCGGCGCGGGCGAAATTCAAGCGTGTATCATGGGATTCGGCTTCGACGATTGATTGAAGAAAGCGTGAAGAGTTCACTGCCGCAATCCCTATTTCGAATCGGGGTAGCCCGATGAGGTTTCATTATACGATACCGCTTCTGCGTGCGAGCCGTCCGCATTATTCATATTAACGAATGCTGACCTTCGAAAATCTCCGGCTTGTCCCCGATATCCTGGATAGACCGCGAATATTTGGCGAAGCTGGAAAGCCAGTTTAGATCGCAACAAAATATGAAAGCTTTAAGTCAATACTCTGGCGTGTCGAGATCGCTATCACTCGTCTATCGGTATGCGACGATTGTGGAGGGTGGAAAGCCTCCGGAGCATGATGCCGAAAAGTGCCCGCAGTATTCGGAAGACATCATGCTGCATAAAAACCGGATTCAGATTTCGTGCCGACCGGCCTAAATCATCCTGCTCCAGGGTAAAGAACGCGCAACCGTTCCGGTCCGCAGGAGCGCTTCCGATCTTCGTGTCACGCATATTGTCTTCTTGAAATCGGTTTCCGCCTTCGAGCGAGCCCTGATTATTGAAACTTGAGGGCGGCGGCGCGCAGAGCCTGCCAAGCAGGGCCTCCATCGTTATGAATGTCGAATTTGTCGTAGTCGTCCTGGGGATAGAGGCCTGAGTCCTGTGTGCTGACAAGCCGCCAAACCACCCAGCCTCCGCAATCCGACGTGGCGATCGTGTTCAGCCAAGTTTGATAGGCATTTGCCTGATCGGGATCGGATCGCGGAACTCCAAATTCCTCCAGGATCACCGGTTTCCCGATATTTCGTCCGATCTCGCAGTATTCGCGAATGCGAGCATCGAAATCGGAATGGCTGATTTTGACGTAGGATGGGTAGCCATGCCATGTGCCGAAATCGACGCTCGGAATGTTCATATCCGACAGCTTCTGATCCATGTTCCCATGGCCCGTCGTTACGAGCTGTTTCGGTGCCAGGGTTTTGACATAGGCTGACATTTCCGACACCCAGTCGTGAAGGAGCGGTATGGGATGAATGTCAGGTTCGTTGGCCAGGTCCCAGGCAAATATGGTGGGGTCATCGGAATAGCGGACACCAGTAATCGTGTTGACGCGCGACAAAACATGCCGAATCCATTCCTTGTAATCGCGTCGGGTTCGCGGATCAGCGGCAAAAAAGGTGTATTTGTCCGAACTCCCGTACCAGGCGTTCATCTGTTGGGCACCGCCCGTATAGGCCCAGAAATCGACGAATGCGAGAATCAGCTTAAGTCTGCGCTTCGCCGCTTCCGCGATGAGGTAATCGACCTTTTGCAGGCCGTCAGGTCCATCGTTGGGAACCATCCGTTTGGTTGTCGGATCCCAACTCATCATATAGATGCCCTTGGTACCCAGATTGCTGGAATCGGACGTGCTTTTTGAGTTCCAGATCGTCGGCACCCGGCCGTCCAGCGACCCTATTACCGGTTGGAGGAAGGTGCGCACCACATTGGCACCCATTGCCGTGGCATCGTCCAACACGCGGGTGACTTCGCCTGGTGAGCCAAATGTCAGATAATGGTTGTTGACGCCGGCCACGCGAAATGGCTTGCCGTCCAGCAGGAAGCCCTCCCCTTTCGTCGTGACGAAAGATTGCTGCCCAGATGACTGCGCGGCCGTAGATCCGACCTGAGCAGACCAAAAAAGCGCCAGAGCCGCAGCGCCGACAGCGAAATTCCGGAAGCGTTGAATAGGCCTCATGCGAAGAACTCCCTTTCAAGCCCGTGACGCAATTCCGATTTGGTCGGTCTGGTCGAGGGAATTGCCATATGTCGAGACACCGGCAGCCGCTGATGGCGCGGTAGTGGACGGCGTCGCAGTGCGCCATGCAGCCCAATACAATGCCGGGCACAGAAGGAGGCCTTCTAGCGAAACAGCAATGACCCAGAAGTTGGCTGTGCCTGCGATCCCGAATTGCGCACCGGCGGCAGCGGCCACGATCTCCAGCACCGCACCGCCGATCAGAACGAGCGTGGCAAAACCCAGGCGCCGCCGGACACGTTGAACCGCGAGATAATGATACTTGGACGCCATACCGAAAGCGGCAAAGCCAAGAAACTGGAGACTATTTCCTGCAATCACCGCATAGGCCGGATTGAATATCCAGAGCATGAAGCGCGACAGAAACAGGAACGCCAAGGCGGTCGCCGCGCAAACCAGCATCGACAAGCCGAGCGACAGGCGCAGGCGCGCGGGAAACAGCTCCGGCTCCCGCACAGCGATGGCAAACAACACCGAGGCGAGTGACGCAGGGACTAGAAGCGCGACGTTCAGCACCGTCCAGGCGGCATAGAAGGCGGCGTTGATCTCAGCGGACAGCATCACCGTGACGACGAAGGGCAGCAGCAGCGCCGGCGCCTGAACAGCCATGCTGAGCGCATGATGGCCTAAAACCTGTCCGAGCGCCGGGCGAAAGGCGTGGATGTCTGGCCGGTGGAAAACGCGCCCACCGGCATAAACAAGAAGCCCGGCCACGACGACCAGCGAGACAAGCTGCCCGGTAAACCAGGTGGTGAAGATCGCCAATTCGCTGCTTGCGCGGCCAAGTGTCAGGCCGAGAGCGATCAGTAGAAGAAGCTTGCTGGCGGCGAAGACGACATTTCGGGCCAGTTGAAGGCCGCTGCGCAGAAGGCCGACCAGGGCCTGGTCGAGCACGAGGGTCACGGCCGTCAGAGCGCAAGCAGCAACGAAGAAGAGATCGGTCGCGGAGGAGCCGACGATCGAGCCAAGCTGCGTCGATGTGAAGGCAGCGATAGCAAGATAGATCAGCCCCACCACGATGGAGGCGCTGAACGAGGCCAGGAGGGCGCCCGTCAAAAAAGGACCTGCTCTTTTCTGGCGGCCTATCTCGCCCATCAGGAAGGGTCCGAGACCGACTTCCCCGAGATTCGCGAGGAGGTTCATCAACGATATGGCGGCGGCGGCGAGCCCAACAGCCTCGGCCGAGAAGGAACGCGCCGCGAACCACCAGTAGACGAAGCCGAGAATGGCCGTCATCAACGTTCCAAGCCCCAACATGCCTGCATTGAGGAGCAAGACCGCCTGATTCATCAGGAGGCTGCGGACCTTGGTCATGGCGGCGCTGACGGTCATCATGCCTATTCCACCGGTTCGAGCGCGCGAGCAGGAACGGAGGTGAACGGTCGCGTAAGCGCAGCGCGGATCCTGCCGAGAGCGAAGGCCGCCGCGGTGACCGCCAGGCCGGCGCCCAACGCGGCGGCCCGAAGAAGGCCGCTCGGCTGGCCAAGCAGCACATCAGCGAATCCCCGCATAACCCCTTGGGGCAACGTCCTCGTCATATAGGTCTTTTCCGACGCCAGCGCCTCGCCGGAGCCCGCCATCAACGATAGGCAGGCCTTTGAAAGCCCTTCGGCCCAGCAGCGGTGGAGGAAATATTTCCACGTCGCGCGATCGGCGGGTATGGCGTGATCGCTGCCGCTCGATGGCTCGAAGACGAAACGGCCATGTGGCAGGGCTTTGGTTGCACGGATGCAGAGTTCGGTTTCCTCGCATCCGAGCGGCAAAGCCTTGGCCGTTCGGCCCAGGACGGAATCGAAGCCGCCGGTATGATCGAAGACGGAGCGGCGGATGCACATCGACGCGCCGATGAGGTTGCGCACCGGCCCTGGATGAAGACCGCGATAGGTGCAGCCGAGAGTCCACAGGAATTCGTCGGGAAACCAGGACGGACGGTCTGTTTCCCACAACGGGCGGATAGCCGACACGGCGCCCAGCACCGAGGGATCCTCGAGTTGCCGCACCAAGGTCGCCAGCAAATCTTGATCCGACACGGCGTCGTCGTCGAGAAACAGGATGACCTCACCGCGGCTGACTGAAATCCCGGTGTTGCGGGCACCGGAGAGGCCGGGCGGATGAATATTCTCGACGATCCTGACCGGGGTTTCGAAGCGCTTGACCCGTAGACGCAGCGCCAGTGCCGGATTGTGATCGACGATGACGACGATCTCGTCCGCGGCCGGAACCTGGCGCGCTGCCGCCGCGATTGCTTTGTTGAGAATGTCCCAACGCTTGTCGGAATAACAGCAGATGACGATTGCCGTCGTGAGCTTGCCGAGCACGGGGTGCTGGAAATTATCCATTTTTCGTCTCCGGAGCGAACTGAAGGGTTATTCCGGTCGGTGCCGGGGACTGGAGCGTGTCGATGGTCATCCAGACCTTGCGGTAGATCGTTCCCCTGTCGCCGCCCTTGTAGAGCCAGGCTTCCAGCCGTGCGGGTGGGCGCGTTTTTGTGGGTACGGAGAATTCGAAGGTTTGGCTGGAGGAAGGCGCCAGTTCGAAGGTTGGCATCTTTCCAATCAACGTGCCGCCCAGAACAAGGTCAAAACTGTAAAGCGTTTTGGCGTCTTCCGAATTGCGCACGCCGACCGTTACCACATTGTTCGTCCAGTTCCATTTGGGCACCATCCAAAGCTCGGTGAAATGAAACGGCTTGCGTTCAAGCGCGACCGGGCGCGCCACGAGGACGGAACTCGCCGCCAAGATCATGGAAGCTGCGAAGATCGCAAAACGGCGGCCGGGCCAAGCCCAGGGAATGGCTGGAACCGGCCTTGAGAGCTGCAAAACGACATTCAGCCACCGAACGGCGATAGTCGTCAGGCCCAGCGCGTAGACCCAGCCTCGCGCATCGAGATGCCCGACGACATGCAGCAGAAGCCCCAGAAAAATGCAGGTCGCGAAGCTCAGGAACACCGCGAACGTCCCCCTGGTGACCCCATCGCCCTCGATGCGCAGGGTGTCCACCAGCATGCGGCCCGGGAAATACAGTATCAGCGGCGCGCAGAGCGCCAGACGGACCAGCTTCTCCCAGGTCGAAAAGGTTTCGGGCAGCCACGTTACGGCCAACGCAGCGGCAAGAACCCACAGCGGAATGATTCCCAGAAAGACACGGCGGGCCATCATCGGGGACGAGCTCCTGCATTCGCCCATGCCGTCGCGCCGATGATCTGAGCGGCGCCCGGGTTCACCTTCACGAGCTTCTGACGGATCACGTTCGGGTCGAAGGATTTCTGGACGAGATGAACGATCTTGCTGTCCAGCCGGCTCAGCGTGAGGCCGAGGCGGCTATGGATCTGCGTCAGATAGGCCCCGCGCGCATCGCGCATCGTCGGCGACAGGTGCATCACATCGAGCAGAAAGACGGAATAGAGTGTCCATTCTCCGAACCGCGTCTGGTCTTTTGACGCACTCAGACCCTTGAGCAGCTCGACGTAGGGTGTTGAGCCGTATTTCGACGCGATGTAGTCATTCAGCGCGATGAGCCATTCACGCTTGAAGCAGAAGAAATCGTTGATGAAATCGACATAGCGGAAAGACCGGGCCGGCTCGACGCCGAGGATCCTTGCGACATTGCGCAACCGCTTCTTCTCGAAACGGTAGTGAAGATCGGGAAGCCTGTGGCTGGAATAATAGAGAACCGGTTCGCGCCGGTCGATCAGATCGGTCGTCGCGATGGGCCGCAGCAGCAGTGTATCCGCACCGAGATTGCAGAAATGCTCGGTGCGGCAGAATTCGAAGGCGCGCAGCTTGATGATCTGCTGCCGAAACCAGCCGGGAAGTTCCAGTTCGCTGGCTGAAAGCCAGTCGTTGTCGCCGGTGACGGCGGCGCCAGGCACGAGACCCTTCCCGTCGAGGAAGGCTCTCAAAGCGACCGGGTTGTCCGTGACCATGGTTAGGTTTCCCTTGTCGGGGAAATGCTGCTGGTAGGAGCGAAGGGACGCTTCGAGCAAATATTCGATGTCCCGCGAATGGACGCACATGAAAGCGTCGATACGGCTATCGATCATTGTAAATCTCCGTCTGGTCGTCCCAGGGATTGCACCGGCTCTCCGGTCCGCCTAGGAGGGGCGGCGGGCTGCCGTGTTTTCCCGAGCCGCTCGACATCGAAAATGACCATGAAGCCGTTGTCGAAGGTGCGGTCGACATCGGGCTCGGAATTGAACTTGAGCAGCGACGACGCCTGGAGGGGGACCGTGTGGTTTCGGTCCTGCGCGCCGCCGTCGAAATAGACGCCGACGCCGGGCAGGCCGGTGGTCATGCGCAGATCGACCATGACGAAACCGACGCCCGAGTCGATCAGCAGCTTGCGTTCCATCGGGCCGAGATCGGCAGCGGTGATGGCCATGCCTGTATCCTGCCCGCTCTCAAGCGTGGTCGAGACCTTTTGCCGGCCGTAGGTGGACAGGAGCAGGCGATTGATCCGGTCGGTTGCGAAATGCTGCTCGCCGCCCAGCCATTCCCTGGTCCACTTTGCGGCGCTGATCCCCATCGGTTCTATCGACGAGGAGTCGGCCGAAACTTCATAGCCGGCCGGAACCAGGATACGTGGCCCCTCGGAGCTGATGACGCCAGCGATCAGCACCGTCGTTGCGGCGGCGGCAAGCGACGTTGCGCGCAGCCAGCCACGCGAGGTGCCGTGCCAGAATGCCGCGACGGCCACCGCGACGACGATTGCGACGCCGAGGAAAGATAGCGAGCCGATGCGGTTGCCGATCTCCCACCCACTGCGCGTCAGCCGGAAGATGATACTGACGGGATAGGCCAGCGTCACCAAAACGAGGATCTCGAGAAGGCTTGACCGCCATAGGCGCCATCTGGTCGGCGGCCAGAGGATGCTCGCATTCGGGTGCTGCCCATTGAAAACGAGCGAGCGGAGAAAGCCGGTGAGAAGTCCCAGGCAGATCAGCGCGACGCCCGCCATCGTCAGGTAACGTTGCCAAGCAGGCGCCAGGGCTCCCGTGTCCGACACGAAAAGCTTACGCGTCGAGGTCGAACTCGATACGAGTTGCGCTACCTCGTGTATGCCGCCTGCCAGTACGGGAAGGATGTAGCTGCCGGTGGGGTTCCCGACGATCTTCGACCAGGCGACCGGAGCAATCACGGCGATCGAGGCCAGCAGGATCGCCTGCCGCCTCTGCATAGCGGAAGCGCCCTGCCTCAGGCATTCCATCACCGCCGTGCCGCACAAAAGGGCCGTGCAAAAATAGGAGGTGAGATGATGAGTAGCTGCGAGCGCCACGATCAGGACCATGGTGGCGACGACCGTCGGCCAGCCTGCCGTGTCGCCTCGCTCCAGGCGTCGGCTTTCGGAAGCCAACAGCACCGCCGCAAGCATGGGGATCGCCAGGCTTTCATACGAGTAGTGGACGTCGAACAGCAAAAACGTGGACGAACCCATGTAGATCAGGCAGGCGATGGAGGCGATCCGTGCAGAATTCGTGATCTTCTCAAAGAGCAGGAATAGCGTGAGCATCAGCATCATCCGTGCTGCCGCCAACACGATGAGGCCTGCCGCGAAGACGGACAGTCCGGACAGGTTAACCAAGGCGGACGTTACGAGCTCTAGCCCGGGATAGAGGGGGCTGACCGGCAAAAGGGGATTGGGCAGGAACAGTCGCCCCGCCTCCAGAATGTCGTTAACCGTCGCCCAGTGCAGGAATTCGTCATGGTCTATGAAGGCGACGGGCGCGCGGATCAGGCGTACCACGAAGAGGGCTGAGGTCACGATCACGATGAGCGCCAACCGCTCCAGGCGGCTGGCCCCCGGATGGATGATTCGCGCCGCAGCGGGGAGAAAGATCGCGGCGATGGCGGTATAGAACGTGGGAACCGCCCAGCCCTCTCCCAGCCGACTGGCATTTGCAGCAAGAGCGGCCACAATAAGGGCGCAACTGCACAGGAAGGCAAAGGCCGGCGACATCCCCAGCGACGAAGGATCGGCAACACCCCCGACCGCGCTGTCCTGCCTGCGCAGGCCCAGAAATGCGGCGATCCAAAGATCGACGCGTGGAATGGAAATCCCTACCGTATAGCCATGACGATAAGCTCCGTCCTGGTAGGCCTTCTGCTGGTCTGGAGACGTCCGCCCCTCAACAACGGTCATCGTGCTTCAAATCTCCAAGCAGTGCCGGACCGGTTCGCAGTTCAGGCTGCGGATGCGAAAGTACGCGTCTGTACACCTTCAGCAGCCGGTCCGTGCAATCGTCCCAGTCCGGCAAGCTCGTCTCAACCGAGATCGGCCCCGCCTCCATGGCGGCGAGCATTTCACGCGCGGTGAAGTCTGGCGAAGCGTTGAGCGGAATGGATCGCACGAGGCCCTCCTCAGCCAGCTCCCGAAAGCCGGATGTGTCGGTGGTCAGTACGGGAGCCTTGACCGAAAGCGCCTCCATAACCGCCACGGGATGAGCTTCATAATCGCTGAGGAGCACGACAAGAGCGGCCGAAGACAAAAGATCGGCCATTGCGGACCGGTCGGTCGGCGGAATTGCCCCGATCTCGACACGGTTGCCGAGCCCGAGCTCGGACACCTGCTGACGCAGCTTCGCCTCATAGGGGCCCTCTCCCAGGATCCGAAGGCGCATATCGGGGAATTTCGTTGCCAGCACATTAAATGCAGCAAGCGCCCGATGATGACCTTTGTAGCGCTCCAGCCTGCCGAGCGAGACAATCAGCGGCCTGTCGTGAGGTGAAGCCGTTCGCCGCCCGGACTTTTCCGGCAGGCGCGCGCCATTGGGGATAACGATGAACCGGTCTCTCGCGATTGCCATATTATGGCTGAACAGATCCGCTTCGAACCGCGACACGCCAATGAGTTGCGCTGCTCTGGCGGCCAGAGGCGCAAGCATTCTATGTTGGAAACGCCGGATCGAGGACCGAAATCGTGACGAATGGCCACCGCTGTGAAAGGTAACCACGAAAGGAAGCCCGTTCCGCGATGCGGCGGCCATTGCCAGCGGTGCCAGGAAGGTGTGGTAGCCCTGAACATGCATCAGGTCCCAATCACCGTCGGCGACCGCACTGAAGACGCCGGGGGCGAAGCACCAATCCCGCCCACGGGGAAAGGTCTTCAGCCTGACAATCTGCACGCCGTCTCGGCTTTCCGCTGCCGGAAGAAGGCCGTCGGGATTGCCCGTCAAGACCGTCACCGCATGCCCCTTGTGCACGAGCCGGGTTGCGACCTCGCTTACATGGGTTTCCGTTCCTCCGGCAAAAGGCAGGTATCTCGCGCTGAGCATCAATATGCGCATCATGCGGCCTCGCCCATTAAATCCAGACCTCAGGACATGCCCTGCTCGAGGACTTGGACGCCCGTCGGCGTGCTGACGCGTTCTCGGAAGATCGTCTTCAGCACGCGCCAGCCGTCCGGAAGGGCACGCAGATTGCTGACGCCGTAGATACGCTCCGATTCAAAGCTCGCGACTTCCATGATTTTGAGCTTGTTCTTCAGGGCCCGCAAATTGATCAGCGTCTCAATTTCGAAGCCGTCGCAATCGGCACGCAGCAAGGGAACATGCCGTTTCCAAAAGCCCATGTAGCCGTAGCACAAATCGCTGAAAGAGCTGCCATAGAGCATCCGGACCAGGAGGGTCAGGCCGAGATTGCCGAAACGGCGGATGACCGTCATGTCGCTGGTGCCGCCACCCTGCATAAAACGAGAACCCTTGACGAAATCCGCACCTGCAACAAGAGCCGCGACGAACAAGATGATTTCGTAGGGATCCATCGACCCGTCAGCATCAAGCATCACGATCATATCACCCGATGCGGCTTCGAAGCCGGTCCGCAATGCGATGCCTTTGCCCTTCTTGGGCTGGAGCACGATCTTGACATCGTCGCGCATGCTTCGCGCTATGTCAGGCGTTCCGTCTGTCGATCGCCCATCGACGATGATGATTTCATGCACCCAGGTCGGTATGCGGGGCAAAAGCAGCTTAATGTTTTCCGCTTCGTTCAAGGTTGGAATGACGAGCGAGGTCCTTGGCAAATTGAACATCGGACCCTGGACCGGCATTGAGGAATGCGAGGATTCTAAAGCTTCGATTGTAGACATAAGCTCTCCATGGCGTTTTGGACCGCGTGACAAATCGCAAATCAACGATGCCCCTGAGCTCTTGGGCCGAGAGGAGGACTAAACTCTCCCAGTCGGGAGGAGTATGCGGCTAAGTCTCAATGGACTTTGATCAGATCGCCAGGCTGTAAGACCGTTTCTTCGGTCGCAGGTTCGACGATGACACCGTTCGGTCCAGGCCGAACGATTTCGAATTCAACATCGGCGGTATCCTCCGACGATACCATGGACCGGAAAATTTCAAGATCGCTCTCGGTCGTCTTCAACGCCGTGGATAGGCCTCTTTCGGCATCCGCTGCTGACTTTTCGATCTCGATCTTGCGTTCGATACGATCGCGCTCGACGTCCTGTTTCGCTGCCGCCAACCGTTGCTTTGCGCTCTCGACATCGATGACGGCCTGCTGCTTTCGATCTTCAGACTCAGTCAGTTCGCTTTGCGCCCGGGTCAACTCGATGCTGGTGACAAGCTTGTTTTTGGCCAAATTCTCGATACTTGCCAGCCGATCCTGACGGACCCGAATTGTGGCATCATAATTGCCGACGCGGGCCTGACGCAGATCGAGATCGGCCTGAGCATCGGTAACAGATTTTGCGTAAGCACTGCTCTGCGCATCCTTGCTCGTCGTTACCAATTGGCGCTGCCATGTCTCATCATCCAACAACTGTTGAGCATCGGGATCGGGACCAAGAACAGGTGTGCCAATGCTGGCAATTTGCACGGAATCGCGCTTCGCCCTCAGCACCTCGGTTCGCGACGCAAGCCGCTTCAGATCGGCCAGCCCAGCCTTCAACCGCTCGATCTGGCGTGTAATCTCCACACTCTGCCATGGCTCGATAGTCTTCGCCGTCATGCCACCCGCTTGCGCAACGGCATGCAGAACAGTCATGCCATCAACATATTGAAACGAGCCTGGATTACGAACCGGGCCGGTAATGTAAATCGGCTGGTGCTCAATCCTGACGATGTTGACGAACCCCTTTCTGCCGACCAGACTTTCGTACGAAGGAAGAATTATCGCCTCAACATCCGCCGGAGGAAGCCCTCGAACCGGGAAGCGTCCCAAAAGCGGAAGCGAAATGGTTCCGTCCGCTTCAACGACGTATTCGCCAGTGAGCTCGGGGCGCTGGTAAAAGTTCCAGGGAACAGTGCCCCGTGAGCCCGTCCAGCGATCTTCTACAGAGGCCAAGCTTTCGTAAAATGCGAGATTCAATTTATCGCCTGAGCGAAGACCATCACGCAGCGATTGAGGCTGCCGGGCCGAAGTCTCGCCAGAGGTCACAACCGGGGCCGAACCTGTGGACGCAGGTAAATCTTCCGCTGCCGACGTCAATGGAACAATTGCTGCAAACACCATGCACAGTATTGTTTGATGCAGGCGAGAACCGATTCTCGACCTATATTGAGGCATCTCTGGCGATATTATCTTCGAAAGCTTCATGTTTCGAATTTCCGCTTTGAAAGCGCTGAACACTGTCCGATCTCTTTAAGGTTAACATAATAATAACCATATTCAATAGTACTTAACAATGATTAATACATCTGCCGGACAGGCCAAGAGTCTGCGTTGAAAAGAATTCAATAAAAGTAATATCTTGCGGCGACTGGGCAGCACTTCGAAACCTTTGGCCCTATCGGTTTATTTGACGATCTGCAGGGTGAACTTGCGTCTTTGCCATGCAGCTCTCAGCATTAGTCCATCAGAGCCGCCATCGGCGAAGAGATGTCTGAGCCAACGCCGGCATTTGAGAAGTGGTTTCAAGAACGACACTTGCGCCGTCGCGATGGATGGCGAACCGATTTGTATCCAGGCCCAGCCGGGACGCCATTTATCCAGAAAATGGCATTACGTTATGCATTTCAGATATCTACAGCCATAGAACCTGTTGCGATAGGGTGCCCGCCATCGAGTGGGCTCTCGGCACAGGCCGACCGCTCTCCCGCAAAACGACGCCTGCCACCGTAGCGGCGTCAATGACAGGGAAAGGTTTAAAGCCCTATGTCTGCACATGAAAAGCCACTGATCGCGATTGTCGGTGCAACGAGCAAACAGGGGCGCAGCGTCGCCGCGACCCTCCTTCAGAGCCAACGTTTCCGGGTGCGAGCTTTAACCCGGAAAAAGGATTCGCCTGAAGCTTTGCGCCTGGAGGAACGCGGCGCTGAAATCGTAGCCGTCCCTCTCGAACTTGGCCGTCAAAAGGACCTCGTCGCCGCCTTCAAAGGCGCGGATGGCGCATTTCTGATGACGCCGCCGATCGCCCCGCCTGAGACAATCGAGGCCCCTCTCGGCCGACAACTGGCGGATGCCGCCGTTGAGGCCGGCGTCGGGCATATTGTTTTCAGCACGCTTGAGAATGTCGACAAGATCACCAACGGGACGAAATATGCGCCGCATTTTACCGACAAAGCGCGCGTTGCAGACCATATTCGCGGCCTGCCGGTCTCTCATTCCTTCGTCATGCTGGCATTCTTCTACACGAATCTTCTCGAATATTATGTGCCACGCATGGAGGGCGATACGCTCCTCTTGCCGATTTATCTTCCTGAAGATTTCCGAGCGCCTTTTGTCGATCCGCTGACGGCGACAGGGCCGGTCGTGCTTGAAATTTTCTCAAATCCCGAGCGCTACAACGGGAAAACGCTGCCGATCGTTGGCGATATCATTTCTCCGCGCGAGATGGTCGAAACCTTTCAGCGCGTGACCGGGCTCAAGGCCGCGTATCGAAACGCTTTCACCAGGGATGGCCTGCTGCACTATTTTCCGGAGTTTGGCGCCAACGAACTTCTCGTTCGAGAGCTTCTGGGGATGGTCGAATATGCTGTCGACCATGGCTATTTCGGCAAGGAGCACGACCTCGAATGGAGCAGTCGCCTGAACCCCGACACACTCAACTGGGAGCAGTATCTCAGGACGACGGGGTGGCGTGGCGATAAGCGGTCTTTCGGACTTTGAAGCATGTCGCGCAAATGTGTGTAACAGTTTTGCGATAACGAGATGCTTGAAAACAAGGGCTTATGATGGCCGAATTCCCGGCAATTTGGAAACCTCGGCGACAAGAAAGTCGACGAGAAGCCGAACGCGGGCAATGGCTGCACGCTCTGGAACAATCAGCAAGCTCACCGGAACCGGTAAAGGACGATAGTCGCCAAGCACGACCTCGAGCTGGCCGTCGTCCAGAAGATCGTGGACCAACCAGAGATGTGCAGGACCAATGCCGCGTCCGGCGGCAAAGGCTTCGCGCGCCGCGAGCCCGTGATCGACGCGCAGCTTGCCACTGACCGGGATCATCAGGCTTGTGCCGTCGGGAGAGGACAGAACGAGCTGATCGCTCCCCGCCACATTGGACATCACGACGGTTTCGTAGCGTGACAGATCGGCCGGGCGTTCCGGCCTTCCGTAGGAGGACAAATACGCCGGAGCGCCCACCAGCAGCCGATGGCTTTCTCCGAGCGCATGAAGTTTCATCGCGCTGTCCGCGAGAGGCCCAAGACGGAGTGCGACGTCGACGCCTTCGCGAACCAAGTCGATCCGCTCGTCCGTCAGGTTGAGGTCAACCCGGATGTCCGGATGCTTGTCCTGAAAGTCAAAGATGAGGCCGGTGATGTGCATCACGCCGAGTGCTGCCGTACAGGAAAGCCGAACAGCCCCAGCAGGAGCCCCGCGGGCATCTCTCGCTTCTTCCGCAGCCTGTTCGACCAGGCGTAATATCTGAAGGCAGTTCGTATAGTAGCGGCTGCCTTCGTCGGTAAGGGTGACGCGTCGCGTGGTTCGGCTGAGAAGCGGTACGCCGACAGCCTCCTCGAGTTCATTGAGGTGCCGCGTCACGGTGGATTGACCGACACCCAGCTCTTTTGCGACCATCGACAGGTTGCCGCGTTCGGCGACGCGGACAAAGGTGCGCATTCTGTCCAGCGACAGTCCCGCACTATCCATTTTTAAGCACAGTGATCCTCATTCATTCCATATAGGGAATAATCTGGACTGTGCCTACTGCATAGTTTTATCCTTAAATCGGAACCGATTTAAGGATAAAACTATGCAGCAATTCAAAGCGTTACAGCGTCCTTTGCACGGCTGAAAAAATGCGCGGCGCTGTCGTTCGAGAAAATCGGCCGGATTGATCCGGCCGATCGTCGTTCATCCGAATTTGACTAGGTTGAGGACAGGCAACGGCCCGCCGGGGAATTGCGCGAGCTTGCCGCCGATCGAAATCGGCCCGAGATCGATGCCGGCAAAGCCAAGTTTGGAGATCAGCGCCCCCACTTCGGCCTTCGATTGGGCATCGTCGCCGGAATAGAAGAGCACGCGGCTGCCGCCCTCGGCGCGGGGATCGGTTGAAACCAGATGCGCCTGGAGATGGTTGAATGCCTTCACAACGCGAGCACCCGGCACCAGGCCGGCGAAGACCTCAGTCGACAAACGACCGTTCAGCTCGGCCGGTTTGAACAGCGGCCCTTCGATCGGATTGTTGGCGTCGATCACGATGCGGCCCGCCCAGTCGGGAAGACCCGCCAATGCCTTGTGTAGCTTCGACCAAGGGACAGCGACAAGGACGAGGTCGGCTTTCGCCGCCTCTTCGATCGTCCCCGCCGTAATGTGCGGCGACAGTTCCTCGGTCAGATCCTGCAATGTGTCGGGGCCGCGACTGTTCGAGATCGTGGCGGCGATGCCGTTGCGGGCAAGGGCTCGGGCGAAGGCGGAGCCGATATTGCCGGCGCCAATGATGCCGATGTTCATTGCGATAACTCCATTGTTTGGTTTCGATGGAGCGAATATCGCCTTGTTATTCCCTTGTGATTAGACGGTATTGCCTGTTATCAATTTCAAGCATTCATTGAAAGTGATGGTATGGAGACACTTGCAAACCTGGAATCCTTCGTGCGCAGCGCCGAGCTTGGGAGCTTCTCCTCGGCGGCACGGCGGCTCGGCCTGACGCCGGCGGCGGTCAGCCGGAATGTCGCAGCACTGGAAAGCAACCTGAAGCTCAGGCTGTTTCAACGAAGCACCCGAAGTCTGACGCTCACGGAAGCAGGCGAGCGCTTTCTTCATTCAATCCGAGACCACCTGGCAAGCCTGCAGGGAGCGATCTCCGAGGCATCAAACGAACAGTCCGAACCATCCGGCGTGCTGAAACTCAGCATGAGCCCGACACTCGGCATAGGCTACATCCTTCCGCTATTGCCGGAGTTCATGCAGCGATATCCGATGATCCGGCCGGAATGGATGTTCGAAAACAGACAGGTCGATCTGATCGCCGAGGGCTATGATGCTGCGATCGGCGGGGGTTTCGAGTTGACGCCTGGTGTCATCGCCAGGCCATTGGCCCCTGCTCATATTATCCCCGTGGCATCACCGGGATATCTGGGCGATCGGGTTCCGCCTCATGATCCGTCCGGCTTGCACGAACTCGACGGTATCGTCATGCGTTCGATGCGGACCGGTCGAATTCACCAGCGGCAGATGCGCAATCTTGCTGGAGATGAGCAGCCTGCGGCCTTCAAAGAGAAGATCGTCGTCAACGATCCCGCGGCCATGCGATCCGCCGCCCTTCTCGGCCTTGGTGTCGCGATGATCGCCAAGGCGGATGCTCTTGCCTATCTGGAGAGCGGAGAACTGATCCGATTGATCCCGGCATGGTATGCCGACGCAGGCCCGATTTCGATCTATTATGCAAACCGCACCCTGTTGCCCTCCAAGACAAGGGTGTTCATCGACTTCCTGACGGAGGTTTTTCAACGTGAGCGATGGCCGGAACGATTTGCAGGAACACTGGGCTGATATCGATATTTTGAGGGCATTTTTGACTGCCCGCATCGGCAGACGAAAGGCTGGCGAATCGTGCCGAACTAGCGCGTCGAGCCGCGCGGGATGATGGAGAAGCCGCAATCGACCTTGTCTTCGCCGGGCGGCTCGTCGCGGACGGCGCGCAGCAGCATGTCGGCGACGCGATAGCCGATATCGTAGCGCGGTATGTGCACCGTCGTTAGCGACGGCTCGGTGAAGGCCGAAAATTCCAGATCGTTGAATCCGCAGATGCCGACATCCTCCGGCACGCGAATGCCGCGCACACCGCATTCGATGAGGACGCCGAGCGCCAGATCGTCGCTTTGAGCAAAGACGGCATCGATATCCGGCACGCGCTGCAACAGGCGGGCAAACAATTCCCTGCCGAGGCCGGTGCTGCTTCCCTCATTTCCGCCAATGGCGAGATCAGCATCGAAACGGCCGGCTTCGCCCAGCGCGGCCTCATAGCCTTCCTTCCGGCGACGCGAGCGAATATCCGTGCCGCGGCCGATGAAGCCGATCCTCTCATAACCCCTCGATAGCAGGAAGCGGGTGGGTTCGGCGCCGGCCGCATGATGATCGAGGCCGACGACCAGCCTTTCCGGCTCCTGGCTGAGATCGGTGATATGGGCGATCGGACAGGCGGCGTTTTCGATCAGCGGCAGAAGATCATGATAGGATTCGGCGCCCGCGATAATGACGCCGGCCGGCTTCTGCATCAGAAAGGATCTGAGTTGGCCGGCCTCGCCGTCGGCATGGTGGAGCGTGTTGGAATACTGCACGCCGAATTCGGTGGTGCGCAAGCGATCCTCAATACCGATCATCAGGCCGGCGAAGCCGTGCTGGTGCAAAGCGGGCGTGATGACGCCAACAGTTCCGTTGTGGCGGCCGGCCAGCGCCCGGGCGGCAAGATTGGGGATGTACCCCATCTCGTCTACCGTGCGCAGAATGGTCTCGCGCAGATCCTCCGAGACGATTTCAGGATTGCGAAGCGCGCGCGAAATGGTGATGGGGCTGACCCCCACCTTCTTCGCCACATCGCTCAACTTCACATGCGCACCGCGCCTGGCCTTCCGCCCCCGCTCCACTGCCGTCCTCACCGCCCCGTTATATCTCGCCCGCGAGACTCGCTTGCCCTCGAATCGCGATCTTTACTTTCTGAAGAAGAAATAATTTAGAGTCTACTAACATTTTATATTCGCAACAGAATCCGGGAATAGAATTTCCAGAAACAGCACGGGATCGTCTGTCGGCAAATTACGGGCGTCTGCGGCGATCGGATCACCGCCATCGGGAATAAGTCCGTTTATTTTCGAATGAAAACATCGCGAAGGACGCGAAGCGAAGCAAAAACGGGCCGGAAGTTCTGCAGCGGGGCAGCCGGCCGGAACGCACGGGCAGAGAAGATTAAATTCCCGTCATAACTTACAAATCGGCAATATAAACATGATCAAACTTTAATTTGTAAATCCGCTTGGTGGGATCATATGAATCCCGAGCGCCAATTCTTCTCTTCCCCCCGGTCGCCGCCCTCGACGACTGCGCGTTCCCAAGAGGAATTGCCGCCAAACGCCAATCGACGCCAGGTCCCAGGACATGGAACCACGACGCCATCCAAAGCCAACGCTCTCGCAAGGGACCACCGCCCAAGGGATCACCACCATGTCACACATCTTACGCAAACATCGCACCGTAGCGCTTGTCGGAGCCGCCATCATCGCCGGCGCGGCATGCCTGCCCTTTACGATCAATTCGTCCAGCGCCTTTGCCGCGCCGTCCGATGCCGGCGGCGTTCTCGCGCCGAGCGGCTCCTTCGCGTCCATCGTCGATGCCGACAAGCCGGCCGTCATCACCATCACCACGACAATGAAGGCGACCGATGTCAGTGCCGACCAGCAGGAGTCGCCGATGGACGAGCAGTTCCGCCAGTTCTTCGAGGACCAGGGCATCCCGCTGCCGCGCCAGGCGCCGAAAAACCGGCCTTCGCAGCAGGCTATGGCGCTCGGCTCCGGCTTCATCATCAGCCCCGACGGCGTGATCGTCACCAACAACCACGTCATCGACAATGCCGTCGACATCAAGGTGACGCTGGATGACGGCACGGAACTGCCGGCCAAGCTGATCGGCACCGACCCGAAATCCGATGTCGCCGTGTTGAAGATCCAGGCGGGCAAGCCGCTGCAGACGATTGCCTGGGGCGATTCCGACAGGCTGAAGCTCGGCGACCAGATCCTGGCGATCGGCAACCCCTTCGGCATCGGCACCACGGTGACGGCTGGCATCGTCTCGGCGCGCGGCCGCGACCTGCACAGCGGCCCCTATGACGATTTCATCCAGATCGACGCGCCGATCAACCATGGCAATTCCGGCGGCCCGCTCGTCGACCGCAGCGGCAATGTCGTCGGCATCAACACCGCCATCTATTCGCCGAATGGCGGCAGCGTCGGCGTCGGTTTCGCCATTCCCTCCGACGAGGCCAAGGCGATCGTCGCCAAGCTGCAGAAGGACGGCTCGATCGATCACGGCTATCTCGGCGTGCAGATCCAGCCGGTCACCAAGGATGTCGCCGATGCCGTCGGCCTTGATAAAACAGGGGGTGCGCTGGTTGCCGCCGTCACGGCGGATACGCCGGCCGCCCATGCCGGCCTGAAGCCGGGCGATATCGTCACCTCAGTCGGCGGCGAGACCGTCAAGACGCCGAAAGATCTGTCGCGCCTGGTCGCCGACCTTTCGCCGGGCGCCAAGGAAGCGCTCAGCGTCTGGCGCGACGGCAAGACGATCGATCTCAACGTTACCGTCGGCACCAATGAGGAAGGCCAGAAACAGGCCGCGGCCGAAAGTCCCGCCAGCAAGGGCGAGAGCAGCGGCCAGCCGAGCCTCGGCATCGGCCTTGCCGACCTGACACCCGACGTGCGCCAGCAGCTCAACCTGCCGCGCTCTGTCAACGGTGCGGTGGTCGCCAGTGTCAACCCGGACAAGTCGGCCGCCGCCGCCGGAATTCAGTCCGGCGATGTCATCGTCTCGGTGAACGACAGACCGGTCCATAACACCCGCGACGTCAAGACCGCGATCGCCGATGCCGGCAAGGCCGGCCGCAAGTCGGTGCTGCTGCTCGTCGAACGCGATGGCAACAAAACCTTCGTCGCCGTGCCGTTTGGGGCGGCCTGACGGTCGTCCGAGCTTTTGCCGCAAACAAGGAAAAGCCCGCCTGAGGCGGGCTTTTCGACAGGCCTGAGCGGAAAGGCCCTGGAGCCAAGTACCGCTCAGTCAGCAAGAAATCTATAGGGCGCCGTCCGCCCCTCTATTCCTGCTCAGGGAGATTTCAGCGTCGTTGTCTTTGCGCGCATACGGGATTTGCCCTTTTGGCGGTTTGCCTCTTGCCGCTTTATCGCGTCGGATTGGCTGCGTTGTGCGGCCTCCAATTGTTGCCGCGTCGGGAGATCATGGTCGTAGGTGGCAGCGCTGAATGCCGTCGCGTTGTCGAACGGACCTTTGTGTGGACGCGCCAGACCATAGGCTTGCTTATCAGCGCTATCGATCCCCTGCTCCGCCGACGGTGAGCGCGCTTGACGAGCCTGCGTTATCAGATCGTCGGCAGTCGAGCTTGACGTCGCGTTTTTCCGCACGGGGGCGATGGTCTCGCGTTTCCTGGCCCGATCCTTTTGATCGGCGTGAATCCCAGACATGTCTTCTTCCTTGTTCGTCATGTCATCGCGACGATCGATCGGGCGTTGCCGGTGACGTCGCAGCAGGCGCGTTCACGGGATCTCGGACAATCGTTCAGGCAGCCTGGTTTTGGGAAAGCGGTAAGCTGGCGGCCGCAGCGGTGCGTCCGCGCGACCAGACGCCGTATACCGCGCGATCCGATAGGCTTTCACCGGGGCGCCGCCGTCATCCTGCCATCTGGCAAAGGAGCCGTCTTCCATGGCCTGCGGAAGCGGGCCTGAGCTCAACTGTGTCGCGAGATACATTTTCAGAGCCGATTTCAACGCGGCTTCATCGACGATTCCCATCTGGAAACAATGAATGAGGAAACTTGTGGCGCTGATCTCGCCATCATCGGTCGCGTAGGTTTCGCCGCCGCGAAAGCCGGCCTTTCGGAGGATACGGTCCAGCATTCTCAAATTGTGGATATCGAATAATTGATCTGATGTGGAAGACATTGTGTCCTCCTTCGTTGGGGCTAGGGTTCGCTGGCGCCAGGGCTTACTGGCGCGCCCCAAGCAGCGGTGCCCGTATCGTGCCCGCCGATAGTTCAGCTTGCGCTCTTTGCCATCTGACCGCAACCTCATTCGGCGGTAGCCATTGATAATGGCGTGGCGGAACCCATTTTAGAGAGAGGAGGATACGCATCATGCAGTTCAACGGTGAAGCGACCCTCACAAAGCCGTCGGCACTGGCGGTTTCAGAACGGCGTGCGCTCATAGATCACCTCAGAGAGGTGATCGCAGGCCTGGCTCACGGGCTGGCCGCCGATGGATTGCTGGACCTTGTGCCGCCTCTGCTTGAGATAAACAAAGTCCTCCGCGATATGACGGACGAAATTTCGCGTGCGGACCCGGTCTATTCCGACGACATCATCACTGGTACGGTGCGCTTGATCAAGACATCTCAGGCTTTGCTCGATGACCGGGTCATCGTGCAGACGATCCATTGAGACCTGCCGACGATCGGGCATGGCGGCAGGCTGGTTGCCAACCATCTGGCATCAAGCTGCCCGTTCCGGCCAGCCGTGCATCGACAATCATCGCCGGGTCCGAGGGTCGCGCAGCGGCTCCCGCCCACTTCCAAGGACAACCGCAATGGCACTTATCTTTCCCAACAGAAGCCGCAGCTTCGACGAAGCGCGAAAAGGTGTCCGATTCACCGGCTATGACGGCATGTTCGAGGTCAGGTTTCTGGTCGAAGAAGCAGCCCTCGGCAGCGCGATCACCCAGAATTCTTCCGAAGCCGCCTATCTCAATGCCTTCGATGCGGCGCGTTCTTCCATTCAGGAGGCTGCATCGAGAGTCTATCAGCATCGACGCGGAAACAACTTCACGCTCACGGCTGCAGATTTTCGCTGATTGCGAGAAGGCTCATGGCCGGTGAACTGAAACGGCCACCATCCTGCTACTGCCGGATGAGACAGGGGGAGCAAAGCATATGGTTGCCACACGATACCGCCTGAAAGACCTGAAGCTGGCGCGTCGCCATATCGTGAAGGCGGCGCATCGCGTTGCCGATCAGGAAATGCTGATCAGGAAACTATTGCGCAAAGGCAGACCCTCCGGATCGGCCTATGCGCTGCTCAGCAGGCTCTACGACGATCAACGGCGGAAACTCGATCGACTGAAACTGATCGAAGCAATGGTTGAGGTCGAAGCGCAATCCTGTATGGACGTGCCCCGCAATCCTGCCCCCTCCGCGCCGCCATTGGCGATCGTGCACAGCAGCGGGATTTCTCTGCCGGACCGGCAATCCGCCACGCCTTGTAGCGCAGAGG
The DNA here is from genome assembly GCF_056406515.1 of Rhizobium sp. P1_B8. Lineage (NCBI taxonomy): Bacteria > Pseudomonadati > Pseudomonadota > Alphaproteobacteria > Hyphomicrobiales > Rhizobiaceae > Rhizobium > Rhizobium sp. P1_B8. Next base: position 54,788 of record NZ_JBFTZZ010000028.1, read on the forward strand.
ATTGGCGCCCATATTTGGTGTAGTGGCAGTTTGTGAACGGGCGCTGCTTCCCGGGTGATCAGAGTTATCCGGCCCCAACCAAAGGAGGGCATGATGTCTTCCACGGTAAACATCCATTCGTGGAAACGCCTGGCTCAGCATATCGGCAAGTTCCGGTACATCGACTTTCTGGTGAAATCGACACCGGCCATCTGTCTGGCCTTTATCGTCTATATCATCCTCAAGGATGTGTTCTGGTAGGCGCTGCAAGACTGTTGCGGCGAGCCAGGACGCTTTGCTGCCTATCAAACGAAGGGCTGAAACGCTGACGGAATTGGATAACGCGATGCAACTGCGAGAAATGGGTGAACAAGACTGCCTCGCCTTTCTGGCAGGCCACACCCGTGGCCATCTGGCATGCCTGGGCGAAAAATATCCCTATATCGTTCCCATTCAGTATGCCTATGAAAAAGGCCGGCTTTTCATATTTTCCATGCCGGGCCTGAAGATTGATCTGTTGCGGGCCCATTCACCAGCCTGCGTTCAGGTTGAAGAATTCGGCGAAAGCCGAACGTGGAAGAGCGTGCTTGTTCAGGGCACCTATGATGAGCTGACCGATACGCCGGCCCGGCATGACGAACGCATCCACGCCTGGTCCCTCCTGCAGAAGCAACCGTTCTGGTGGGAACCCGGATCGCTTGCCTTAAATTCGGAAATCGAAGACAGCCCTGCTCCCTCCATATTCTTCGGTATTTCGATTGAGATGGTATCGGGGAGGCAAGTGGTTTAATATGCGGGCGTTCAGACTGGCCGCGCCTTGATCCTTGATTCGCAAGGCGGCGCTGCTGCATGATATATGGAACTCCAGACAGACACCCCCAGCTAAACGCTGTCCGATACCAGCCTTTCCCATAGGGGCGCGGATTGCTTGATGCATCTTACCAACGTGGCCTGCCGAACCGGCACCGCGTTGAATGCCACGCGACCACCCATAGGGAAAACGATGACAGACGCACCTGAGAATGAAGCGCTTTTCAACATCACCGGACACTATGTGCAGGAATTGAAGGCCGTTCTTCAAAGCGAGAGCATTGTCGAAGGCACCGACTACGAAAACAGCGCCTTTAACGAAAAACGACGGGCGGAAGGACTGCACCTGCTGCGCTTCCACAAGACCGGCACGGCAGCGCAGGCGACGCAGATCTGGGAAAAACATATGACGGCCCGCGCGCATCGATAAGACGGCACGGAGCCCATTCTTCGATTGATGCCGACTTGAGAACGCCGGTTCTCCGATCCTTTGTCCGGGAGACGGCGTTGGCACGTCCAGCTCAACATTTCCATGGAAGGAAAAATCATGTCCAATGACAAAACGAAAAAGATCCAACCCGCCAGAGAGGCCGTCACTGAGGCGCCCTACGAAGTCATCTATTTCGCCAAGAAACATCGCATTTCCAACGAGGATGCCAAGGACATCATCGAGAAGCACGGCGCCAATCGCAAAGAGGCTGATAAAGCCGGCCGCCGTATCAGCGTCTAGCGCAAAAAATAGCCTCGCAGGTGCTAAACTCTAAGGGCTTTATTGGATGCATGTCATTTTCCCAAAACCGCACACACTTTTGGGCGACATGCAGTATTTGATGCATGTCGTTATCCCAAAACCGCGCACACTTTTGGGCGACATGCTTTATTTGATGCATGTCATTATCCCAAAACCGCGCACACTTTTGAGCGACATGCATTGGCCGCGGCTGGCTTTGCATCTGCTTGCGATGCCACGATGCAACATCAGCGGACGAATTAACCCTACTGGCTTACCTTAATATCAGCATGCGCTTGAATACATCCGCCCCTATGCCATCGTAGCTTCAACGACAACACTTCTGGTTCCTGAAGCAGCTCGCCGGAACCGTGGCCCCGCCTTTCCCTGGAGAGGCTGGCTTGCCTTCAGAGGCCCCGAGCTAGATCGAATGGAGGGTATGCCATGAACAACGTCTTGGAATTTCGTCCAAAATGCCCGCATGACGAAAGTCTGTCCGACTGCCGGGAAGCGCTTGAACCGGCCGTGATGAAAATCGTCAGCGACGCCATCGGCAAGGGATACACGGCCGCGGAAGCCGCCATGGTGGTTGCCGATATCGCCGACGATTACATTCTCATGCTCTCGCGGCAACTGCAGCATTGACAGGCTTTCCTGGCGCGCAGCTGTGCCTTCTTGATCCATCGCAGATGCTGGCGCCGACTCGGATCGATGCGTCTTCGAGCGTGTGAACTTCCAACGTCGACAAACGACAAATGACTTTGCCCGCTGACGACAGCAGGGCGCCTTATCATCATACTTGCATGAGTGGACCGCGCAGCAACTGCAGGGGTAGCAGTAGGTACAGGAGACGAGACCTGCCGCGCGATCCGCCGGCAAAACCCCTGATATTGTCGGAAGTTCCCCGGCAGAGATACGACGCCACGATCCCGGAAATTCCGCCGGGGATCATCGACAACCTGCCCGGGCACGTTGCGACCGTCACACCGATAAGCTCCCGCCGGGCGAAAACCGACAGGCTCATTAGAACGCCAACGAAAAACCCCGCCGGAGCAGGGCTTTCAGCAGGTCCAAGTGGAGCAAGCCGGAGATTCGGCCCACGTCTTAAACAAGATCGATCATGTCAAAACCCGGCAAAAGCACCTCTTTCGCGAGCGTTCACGGCGCTGCTCTGTTCCGCTCAATCTTTGAATCATTGCCGTAATGTGGCGTGTATTGATCACCTGCGACGTCTTCCGCGATCCTCGCCATCTAACGCCACCTCGGCTGCCGCGGCGGAGCATTGGCCTGGATTTCATGGAGTGGCGCCCGGGAGCCGAGAAGTTTCTTCAGCTTCTTCTCCTCGGCCGGGCCGATCCCAAACTTGCGGCAATGTTCCGCAACATCGTGCTCTCGCGGGCCGGGAATGCGAACTTGGCGATTGCTCATGGTTTTCATGACCGTTTCCTCCTGAGAGGAAAACCAACAGGCCGCCGTTTTGTTCGTTAGTGATGCCTAAAATTTAGGAGTCTGGTTTGCTTCGGTTCTGGGGCGAGCATGAGTATCGGTCTGCCAGGCGCCAAGGCGGCGCGTTAAGGGATCATCAACGGGTTCATTTTCATAAAACGAAACAAAGCCATCGCCGCCGCAATAGTAGGCTATCTGTAGAGCACGAGAGGCATCTGCGCACGGCACACCCAAGACCGGCCGAGGAATGACCGGCACCCGCGTCAATTGATCTTCAACCAATGCCGAAGCGCCGCCACCGCGCCGTCGCTCGCATAGGAGATCATCCCGCCAATCGTCAGGCCGGCAAACGCGATAAGCCCCGATATCCCATAGCCGATCGATTTCATCCGTTTCCACTCTTCAAGCGACGGCCCGACTGCTTCCCGGTTCTTCTCGACGGTCTCCTTGAGGGTCTTGATTTCCTCGCGGATCTGCGCATCCGCACCGCCGCTGATCGCCACCCTGGTATCGAGATGGGCGATCTGCCTGGCCTGTTCGTCGAGCCGCTGGTGGATCACGGCGCGGCTATTGTGGGCATTGGCCTTTTCGTCGCTGACCTCCTTGCGCAGAGGCGCGACGTTGTCCTCGATGCCTGTCAGCCTTCCCTCGACGCGCCCGAGAGCGCGGAGAATATCGTCATTGGATGTCATCTCTCAGCGCTCGACTAGGGGTAAAATTTCAGCTTTTCGGATTGTGGCAAGCGGCCGACAAATCGCAAGATCCCATGCAGCGTCGGATGGACATAAGACGTGGTATCGAGGTTCATGCCGTGAGCCAGCAGCGCGGCATTGTCCTGGACGTTGGTGGCGAATATCTCTTGCACCTTATAGTCGGCCGTCCCGTCGCCATTGTCGATGCGGCCATAGGTGTTTCTCGAAGTCCATTGACCACGCTGATATTCGAACATGATGCGGGTGCCGTCCGGCACTGAAGCCGGCAGCTTGATCGTGTCCCACGTCGTCACGCCGTCCTGATTTCCAGGATGCCCGACGACGCTTCCGAGCGGAAACATTTCAGCGGCCGACGACTTCGTCGGATCAGTGTCCGCCGTGAAGGCAAGCAGCTGATCGATGACCTTGGAATAGACGCCGGTTGAGGGGTTACTGCTGGTAGAGGCCAACATGGGTCCTCGGCTCAAGGCCGAGGATGACGGAGCAAGGGGTAGGCTCTGTGTCAAATCCGAGGTGATGGCTCGGTGATGCTGACGAATGTTATGGCTCGATCGGCGTGGTCTTGGCCGGTCTCGCGATCTGGTTCGGCATGTCACCGTTGGTCGGCGGGCGGTGCCGACGTGGCCGACATCCCCTCTGGATTCAAATCTCGCAGCCTGGATTTACGGTAGTCATAAACGACCTGCCAGGGGGTGATCAAGCGCTTCTGACCGCAGCGCGCAGATAATCTGCCCGACCCAATCGGCGGCAAAACCCTCACCCGCTTTGCGAGCCTTCGGGTCCGGCGTACAATGAGCAGGCTGTTGATCAAATAGCGGAGAAGTTCAGTGAAAACCACGAGACTTTTTCTGTGCCTCGTCGCTTTTCTCAGCGTCACGCTCGCTGGAAACCCGGCTGATGCCGACGAACGGGTTCACTTCGAAAGCGCGCCCGTCAAGCTCAGCCCGTTTCGAATAAGCAAGGCTAGAGAACAGGGAGAAATTATTTCTCAACCGCAAGGCACACCCCTGCTGGGATATTTGTCCCGCCCGGAGGGTGATGGCCCCTTCCCGGCGGTCGTCCTCCTGCATGGATGCGAGGGCATGCGGTTGAGCGTCAAAGACCTTTGGCCGAAACGGCTGGTTTCGTGGGGTTACGTCGTGTTGGTCGTCGATAGCTTCACTACCCGCAACATCAAGGACACGTGCCAGGGTTCTCTCCCCGATCGCCTCTTCGACGCCTATGGCGCTTTGAATTTTTTATCGAAACAAAGCTTTGTCGATGCGCGGCGCGTTGCCTTGATGGGCTTTTCAACCGGCGGCACTGCGACGCTGGAAGGAACAAAAATCGAAGGCAACGAACAGCTCATGGACCACAAATTCAAGGCAGCGGTTGCCTACTATCCGCTCTGCGCGGCAAGTCAGGGTGACGCGACGGTGCCGACCCTGATTTTGAGCGGCGAACGAGACAATTGGAGCCCGGCTGACCGATGCCAGAAGAGGCTTGCCCGTCTGAGTGACAATGGCCCGCCCATCGAGCTCAATGTCTACAAGGGCACTTACCACGATTTTGATGCTCCGGAGTTTAAGGTGGGAAGGCGGGTGTTTGGTCACATCGAAAAATACAATCCGGACGCCGCAGGAAAATCCATCCGCAGCGTTCGAACATTCCTTCAAACGTACCTGTCGAACTAGAGCCCGAAGTCTGTCCGCTGTAGCATCCCCGTCCCGGGCCTCGATGCCTGGTATCCATGCCCGCTACCGCCGAGAGCACTACCGCAAAAACATAGCATTGAGACGCTGTTGCAAGGCAGGAGGTTCGCTAGACATTCGAACCTGACCGAGCGCATACCGCATGGCAGGCGTGAACGGCAGCCAATGTTGCAAATGATCCAGCAATTCATCGGACATCATGTCTTCGAGCGGGCCGGCGCCCAATTGGCCGAGCGCTTCCTCGTGGCCGGGTAATTGGGCTTGCTCGATAATGGCGAGAACGCGTTTCAAGACGATCTCTGTCGGATCGTGAAGCAATAGTGTCGACCAATACCATTCGCCGGGATCTGCGAGATAGGCCGGTATATAGACTTCAGCGGTAACCGGTGGCTCTCCAACAGCCATCATATCCGGCAGCCACGTCAGATCCGATGAGAGTGCGCTGCTTGTGAACGCGTTGACCGCTGCAGTGTCGGAGATGGGCTTTCCCGAGCGCGGTTTGCTACGGTTTTTCCTGGTCACTTTGGCTTTCCATTTCGACAGCATTTCTTCATCAGCATATGGCGGAGGGTGGCGGCCGATAGCTTCATCCGACGAACATGTCTCCGGCGGAGATGGCCACCGGCTATCTCAGTCGCGGCAGTGGTGGAATGCCTAACGTATCTCACCAAGCACGACATAGGTTCTTGCTCGCAATCCAATCTTCACAAAAACTGCGGATTGACCGCTGGCGCAGTCATGTGGGGCAAAACCCTTCGGCAACAGCTCATCGACTGATGAAGAAACCTCATGCTTGGCCAAGACATCAAGGTTTTGAGACCGCTTGATCTGTACAATCTCGGTACCGTCCTTCCCAACCAACACAAATGCAAAATGGCCCTCATCCGAAACATACTTATTCGCCGCGAGATACGTGTTCACTCGGACGGCCAACGCATCTTTGGACGACAATCGATCCTGGTAGGGCTGAAGCAGGCAAACCGCCTGAGCATCAAAGGACGATAGATTCGAAAATTCCGTGGCTTTGCCAATTGGGATGCTTTTCAAAGCGTCGTGATCCAAGGAGCCAGCGTTGGCCGACGGCCCGTAAACAATCGACGCCACCGAAACCAAAAAACCAATAAATCTCATAAAGTTCATCCGAGGGCATTCCTCCTGCGCCGACACTCACGACAACCCTGTGTTGCCGATGTTGTCAACAAGAAGGCCCTGGCCTTGAGCAGAAGCTTATCAAAGCCAGAGTGGCGCACCGCGAGCAAACAAATTAGCCTTGACTCATCAATTAGCCCACGCTATTGATTACCCCATGATCGAAGCCGCCTCCATCACCGCCGTCATGCGCGCCCTTGCCGATCCCACACGGCGGGCCGTGTTTGAGCAGATCGTCAATTCCGACGAGATCACCGTCGTCGAACTGACCCGGGCAAGCAGCGTCACGCAGGGCGCCATTTCGCAGCACCTCAAGGCGCTGAAACAGGCGGGCCTGGTCGCAGAGCGCCCCGAGGGGCGGAAGGTCTATTACCGCGCCGAGCCGGAAGGCCTGGAGCCCCTTGTCGACTGGATGAGCCATTACGGCGTCTTCTGGCGCGACCGCTTTGCCAATCTCAGAACATTGCTGAAGGAAATCGATCCATGAGCGACGCCGCATTGAAGCCCGACACGCAAGAGATCTTGGTCGACGAGGTCTTCCCGCATCGGCCGGAGACGATCTGGAAAACGCTGACCACGGCCAATCTGATGGGCCGCTGGCTGATGATGCCGGCGGGCTTCGAGCCGGTGGAAGGCAAACGTTTCACCTACCAGACGACACCGGCCGGCGCCTGGGACGGCACCATTCACTGCCAGGTGCTGGAAGTGAGGCCGAACGAGCGTCTCTCCTATGCCTGGAAAGGCGGGCATGAGGGAAACGCCGGCTACGGCTCCCCGCTCAACACCGTGGTCACCTTCATTCTGTCCGAGGTCGAAGCCGGCACGCGGCTTCGCCTCATCCATTCCGGCTTCGTCCTGCCGAGGAATGAAACCGCCTTCCAGAAAATGGGCGAAGGCTGGAAGAAGGTCGTGAAGAACATCGGCGCCATCGTCGACGAGACGGACTGAGGCGACCGACATCGCGCTTGCCGACGCAGCGTTTTATTCGGCGGCGCTTCATCAGGAGAGAGATATGAGCAAGCCTTACACCGGCGGATGCGCCTGCGGTGCGATCCACTATGAAATCTCGGCCGAGCCGATTGCGATGAACGACTGCCAGTGCCGCGATTGCCAGGCGACCAGCGGCACCGGGCACGGATCCTACCTGACCTTCCCGAGCCGGCAGGCGGTGAAGCTCGAGGGCCAGGCGACGCATTGGGAGATAGTCGCCGACAGCGGCAACGTCAAGACGCGCGGCTTCTGCCCCGCCTGCGGCGCGCCCGTCTATCTGACCTTCTCTGCCATGCCCGATCTCTTCACCATTCACGCCGCCAGCCTCGACGATCCCACCCGATACCAGCCGCAGATGGTGACCTACACCGTGCGCGGCGTCGCCTGGGACCGGGTCGATCCGGCGGTGCCGAAATTCGAGACGATGCCGCCGATGTAAAACTGGGGCAGCGGCCCTGGCAAAATGGTGCGATCGGCTGGGTCCCCGTGTGTCAGTGAACCCCATGCCCACCTGACCTGGCGCAAGCGATGCCAGGAGAGTTCAATTTCCGGCAAGACGCTCGATCGGCTCGGCCAGGTCGAGCCAATGCGGGCGATTGCCCCACCAATGAACATGATCCGGCGTCTAAACATCTAAAGCTGGCGGACGGTGTCAGCTGGTAATGCAGAAATTCGCCTCGGCCTGCGCAGTCCGTCCTGGTGAAACCTGAGGCAAGGGCGTTCTTAGCCCCGCCGCCTCCCCCATTCGGCATGGTGAAAAGGCGCCGTGCAGCAGCACGGCGCCGGTGCATCACGCGCGCGTCACGCGCGCGTCACGCGGCGATCGAGGGATAGTCGGTATAGCCTTGGGCGCCGCCGCCATAGATGGTCGCCGGGTTCACCTCCGCCAGCGGAGCAGCGGTCTTCAGTCTCTCGACGAAATCAGGATTGGCGATGAATGGCCGGCCGAACGAGAACAGATCCGCCGCGCCCTCCGTCAATCGCAACGTTGCGCGGTCGAGGTCGTAGCCGTTATTGGCAATGTAGGTGTTTGCGAACTTGGCCCTGAGCTCCGCGTAGTCAAAGGCAGCAGCCTCATTGGGTCCGCCGCGCCCAGCTTCGACGACATGGAGATAGGCAATCCCCATCTGGCCAAGCTTCTCGGCGATATAGTTGAATTGCGCCTGCGGATCGCTCGAGGTGACGCTGTTGACCGGCGAAATCCGCACTCCCGTCCGCTCTGCGCCGACCTCGGCAGCCACGGCGGCAGCGACTTCCAATATCATCCGGGCGCGATGTTCGACCGAGCCGCCATAGGCGTCGGTGCGGGTGTTGGCGCCGTCTTTGGCAAACTGTTCCAGCAGGTAACCGTTGGCGCCATGGACTTCGACACCATCGAAGCCTGCGGCAATCGCGTTGGCGGCGGCGCGACGGAAATCGGCGATGATGGCCTGGATCTCATCCAGTTTGAGCGCGCGAGGTTCGGACACGTCGACGAAGGCTTTGTTCACGAAGACCTTGGTCTCGGCCTTGATGGCCGATGGCGCGACCGGCGCCTGCGCATTCGGCTGCAGATCGACATGCGAAATACGACCGACATGCCAGAGCTGCAGGAAGATGTGTCCGCCTTTGGCATGCACCGCGTCGGTGACTTTCCGCCAGCCGTCGATCTGGGCTTGCGTATAAATTCCCGGTGTATCCTGGTAGCCCTGCCCTTCCTGCGAAATCTGCGCGCCTTCCGAGATGATCAGGCCGGCTGTCGCCCGCTGGGCATAATATGTCGCGGCGATATCGCCCGGCACGAAGCCGGCGCCGGCTCTGTTGCGGGTCAAGGGCGCCATCACGATCCGATTCGCCAGCGTCAGGGCGCCGAGTGTGTAGGGTTCAAAAAGTGCGTTGTCAGTCATTTCGTTTCTTTCGTCAGGATTTCGGGGGTCTCTGTCACATCTCGGAGTTTCGCGCCGGAACACGGCACAGGCCGGCCTTGCGACACAGCCTGTGTTGGTGACGGCGCGTTTCCGCGGGAAGCGCTACGAGGCGGCGCGATAGCGCTCTGCCGGCTCAGACTGCGAAAAGCCCGGGATCATCGTCTGGCGCGCGGACTGATAGGCGTCCCATTGGGCGGCATCGTGCAGAGGCGGGATGGTGACGGGCTCGCGCTTGTCGAAGCCTGCCAGGGCGGCGTCCACTAGTTCGCCCACTTCCATCACGCCGGAGAGCGTGTTGACGTCAATGCCGGAAAGCTCCCAGATCTCCGTCCGTGTCGCCGCCGGCAGGACTGCCTGGACGTAGACGCCTTTGGGACCGAGTTCGAGGCTGAGCCCCTGGGAAAGGAAGGTCACGAAGGCCTTGGTGGCCCCGTAGACCGTCATTCCGAATTCCGGGACGAGCCCGACGACCGAGGAGACGTTGATGATGGCGCCCGAGCCCGCTTCGACGAAGCGTGGCGCAACGGCGCTGGAAAGGCGGGCAACCGCCGTCGCGTTGAGCGCGATCAGCTGGGCGATATCATTGACGGGCTGATTGACGAACGTGCCTTCGAGGCTCGTGCCGGCATTGTTGACGAGAATCCCGATCCGATGATCGTCGCGCAGACGGTTTTCCACCGCCGCAAGCTCATCGGATTTGGTGACATCGGCCTGCAGGATGTCGATCGTTACGCCGGTTTCCTCGCGAAGTCGCGCCGAGAGAGCCTCCAGCCTTGCCTTATTGCGCGCGACCAGTACGAGATTGTGCCCACGACGGGCGAAACGGTCTGCATAGGTCGCTCCGATACCCGAGGAGGCGCCGGTGATGAGGACGGTGGGAGTGTCAGTCATTGTCTTGTTCTCTTTCGAATGAGCGTTATATAATTATGATGGCGATCCTAATTACGGGTTTAAAGTGATGGCTATCATAAAAAAGTCAATGGCAGAGAGGGAGAAATCTCAACATGAAAATCAGCCGTGAGCAGATGGCCGAAAACCGCCAAAGGATCCTGGAAGTCGCAAGCCGGCTGTTTCGGGAGAAAGGATTCGAGGCCGTCGGCGTTGCCGAGGTGATGAAGGCCGCAGGCCTGACGCATGGCAGCTTCTACGGTCATTTCAGCTCGAAGGACGACCTGATCGTCCAGGCGCTCGCCCATGCGCTTGGCCAGCGCAATGGCGCGTCACTCCCGCTTGGCGCCTATATGGAAGAGTACCTGTCGCCGCGCCATCGCGACAACAGGGCCGGTGGCTGCCCGATTTCCGGACTTGCCGCCGACACGCTGCGCCAGACGCCTGAGGCCCGTGCGGCGGTGACGGAGGGTGTGCGGGCGCAGATCGACTGGATGAGCGAGAAGGACGAAGGGCCGGACGCCGACCGCCGACGCCGGGCAATCGCCAACTGGTCGGCGATGGTCGGGGCAACGATCCTCGCTCGCGTCATAGTCGATCCCGCCCTGTCGAAGGAAATATTGACGGAGACGCTGGCCTGGATCGATGACGGAGCCGACCGACCTGCTTCGGCACCGGCAAAAGCCGAATGAGGAACCGCGACGGTCAGCGGCCGCGTCCCGCCGCAGTTGTCATCCCATCGCCGGATCCAAGATCCTCGATGCCGACCTGCCATAGGTGAGCAGCCGTCGGCTGAGCGTCCAGCCCCATTTCGGGCATTTTAGTCCCGATCGTAGCTCGGCCGCCAGCCGCGGGTCATGCCGCCGCCCATGGCGCCCTCTGCCAATATCAACTGCCGGCGCAAATGTCGGACGTCCTCCAGCAGCGTGCCTATTGCGGCCCGCATATCGCCATTGTGATAGGCGACCACCTCGGCAAGCTCATTTTCGACCGGCCGCGACGACGCTTCGGCTTCCATGGCGGCGCTCAAGAGAAGATGCCCGCCATTTTGAGTTTGCCGCAGAAGCTCGCTATGGCTTTCGCGACACCCTCACTGCAGGGAAACTTGAACGGTCGCGTGGCCTCCTCGGTCAGAACCGGCTCGCCGGTTGCGGCGTCACGGCCGGTGACATGTTTCGTCAGCAGGATGCCGCAGGCCGCGCCGGCGGCCTCGTCGATCGCCATCTGGACATCGCCAAGATAGGTATCGCTGGGGATGTCGATGATGGAGGCGGTGAAAAATCTCACGCCGCGGCTCCCCGCCACGGCCTTGACCAGGCTTGCATGCGCCTCGGAGACCCCAATCTCCTTCTCCGGCGGCCACATCACATCACTTGCAGGCCACGCATCATCTTCCACGGCTTCGCAAATCGGCTGCTCACGCATATCCGCTCTCCACATCTTCGGTCTTCAGATGGCGGCCGCCGCGCCGATGTTCTTATTATGTTCTGATAGCGAAGAGTGTCAAGACGGATGTTTTGCTGTGAGCAACCTTTCGGGCAACCGCCGGAGAATGGTGCATGATCGAGAGATCTGCACCACGCTTCGGCCCTGTCTTGAACCCTCAATGCTTGAGCACAACCTTGCCCGGGGCTCCGGCTGCGACCGCATTCTGCGCCGCACCGATCTCCTCCAGAGTGAAGGTATGGGAAATCGGGATGACCAGCAGGCCGCGCACGGCAGCATCCAGCACGGCGTCGAGCGTCGCCGCCTCGGTGCGGTGGAAGAGTTCATGGATGGTGACACGGTCTCCGGCATTGGCGCCTTCCGGCACCGGAACGATGCTGGCGACCGTGCCGCCATCACTGATATGGCAGATGAGGTTGGCTGCCACCGGGCCGGCGGCACTGATGCCATAGGCAAAGTCGGGGCTTGCGGCAGGGAGCGTGATGTCAAGCGCTTCGCCGGCCAAGGCCTGGCCTTCGCTCAGCCGCTCGGGACGGACGCCGGCCACCGGCTGGGCGCCGATCTGCTTGAGATATTGGATGGCCGAACGGCCGACGGTCCCAAGGCCGCCGGAGACCAGAACCCGGTCGCCAGCCTTGACGCCAAGCGCCTCGACGGCCTGGCGCCCGGTCAGCCCGGCCTTGACCAGCGACGCGCCCGCTTCGAAGCTCAGGCCAGCCGGCAGCTTGGCGACGGAGGTGGCGGGAAGCACACCATATTCGGCATGGGCGCCTTTGCCGTTTGCCGCGAAATCGGCGACGACCCGATCACCGACCGCAAAACCGGTGACGCCGTCGCCGAGTGCCGAAATGGTGCCGGCTGCGTCGCCACCGAGCACGGCCGGCAGCGGAAGCGGGATGAACTTGGCCATGAAGCCCTGGCGGAGAATGAGGTCGAAAGGATTGACGGCGGATGCCTCGATCTTGATCAGGATTTCGCCCGGTCCGGGCGTCGGCGTCGGGATATCGCCGATTTCGAACTGGTCGACATCGCCGTAGGATTTGAGAAGGGCCGCTTTCATTGTGGTCTCCAGATTTTGTCGTCGCGTTTGGGCGTGAGACCAGGCTGCCGGCCGGCAGCCCGGTCTCGGCCGGTTCCCGCCGTTAAGCCGTAGCCGGACGACGCGCGGTGTCCAGCGTCCATGCGCCACCACCGGCAAAGGCGATGTAGAGGAAGATGAAGCAGAACAGGATGGCGACTTCGCCCATGTTCAGCGCCGGCCAAAAGCCATAGGGCATGTGGCCCATGAAATAGGCGGCCGCCATTTCGCCCGAGGCGATGAAAGCGGCGATGCGCGTTTGAAAGCCGATGAGCATCAGAGCCGAGGTGATCACCTCGATGGCGCCGGCGATGATCATGATCGTCGGAAGCGGATAGGGCACGCCCTGAATCGGACCCGGAAATTGCAGGAATTTCATGGTCGCGTGTTCGAGGAAGAGAAGCGCGGTGATGATGCGCAGGATTGCGAGGACGTATGGCGTCCATTTGCTGATATCGGTCATCGAGGCTTTCCAATGTTGGTTATGGGAGATCAGGCGGCGGATGCCGCCTTCTTCAGTTCCTGGTTTTCTTTCCAGAGCTTCATCGACATGGCGAAGACGCCGTCGACATAGTTGCGGTAGACCGTCATGCCGGCCGGATCGCGGCCTGCCTTGGCTGCAAAGAACGCAACGATGTCGTCGGATTCCGTGACGTATCGGCCGGGCTCAAGCTGCGCGGAGGGAAAGCTCACCTTGTCGAGATGCGGCTGAAGCTCGGCGCGGATCTTCGCCTCCTGCTCGCTGTCGGGAACGAAGTCGCGGGTTTCAACGTCCGAGGCCAGTCCCGATTCCAGAAGGAACAGGCGAACCTTGAGGCAGAAGGGGCAGTTTTCCTTGAGATAGACGATCGGTTTGAACGTTGCGCTGGTCAATACGCATCTCCTTTTGATTGAGGGGCAGAGGGGACATCGCCGAACCGGAAGCTCGATGCGGTCAGGCCGCCGGCGAAGTCTTTCTGGTGATAGGTGACGGCGCCCGGTTCGTCCTCGGCCGCACCCACCGCCACCATCAGGGGGATCAGGTGGTCTTCACGCGGATGCGCCGCGCGGGCGGCGGGCGCCTTCTCCCATTCGACAAGCCGCTCGGTGCGCATTTCGGATGGCGACCGGATCAGCGTCTCCTGCAGCCAGGCGTCAAACTGACGGGAGGGGCCATGTCCGGCCGTGCCCTGTATGGCCGACAGGTTGTGGTAGCTGAGGCCGCTGCCGATGATCAGCACGCCCTCTTCGCGCAGCGGCGCGAGCGCCCGGCCGACCTTGAGATGCAGCGCCGGATCGTAACCGGCATCCAGCGACAGCTGGACCACAGGGATGTCTTCGTTGGGATAGAGCGGCTTCATCAGGCTGAACGTGCCGTGATCGAAGCCGCGGGTGGGGTCCGGCCTGGCGTCGATGCCGGCGGAATGCAGCAGATCCTGCACGTGACGCGCCAGCTCGGGGGAGCCCGGCGCGCCATATTTGATCTGATAGAGATAGTCGGGGAAGCCGTTGTAGTCGTAGACCATGCCCGGGTTGCTGCCCGAAGAGACGGCAAAGCCCCTCTCCTCCCAGTGGCCCGAAACGACCAGCACCGCCTTGGGCAGATCTCGAAGCTCGGCCCGCATCTCGATCAGGGATTGCTCGAGCTTGTCGAAATTGCTGCGAAAGCCACCGGTCATATAGGGCCAGGGGCCGCCGCCATGGCTGAGGAAATAGGTGGGCAGTCTCGATGTCTTCACGTCGCCATTCCTTTTCGGCACCGCCGCTGCGGCTGAACGTCCGGCGGATCGATCACCTCAGTCCGCCGGTCTTGTCAGCGACTGTCTTGGTTTTCCCTGGATTGATCAATCGGCTTTGCCAACATGCATCATTTCCTCTACGTTGATGATCATGGATACGATGATGAGCCTGCGGGTATTTTGCTTGGTCGCGGAGCTGAAGAGCTTCACCGCGGCAGCAGGCCGTTTGAATCTGTCGCCGGCGATGGTGAGCAAACACGTGATGCATCTGGAGACGCGCCTGGGAAGCCGGCTCTTGAACCGCACCAGCCGGAGTGTCACCCTTACCGAAGCCGGCGCGCTTTATTTCAACCAGACCAGGCAGATGCTCGAAGGGCTCGACGAAGTGGAAGCGTCGATCGGCAATGTCACGGTCGCGCCGCGCGGAACGCTCAAATTCAGTGCTCCCGTGTGGGCGGCCAGTTCAGGCTTTGTCAATATTCTGGCCGAATACAACCAGCGTTATCCGGATGTCAGCCTGGATATGGATCTGAGCGGCCGGATCGCCAATCTGGTCGAGGAAGGCTTTGACCTTGCGCTGCGGGCAATGTCGTCCGAGCGGCTCGATCCGGGTCTCGTTGCGCGCCCATTGGCGAAGATAGAATTCCGCCTGATGGCATCGCCGGATTATCTCAAACGCGCCGGGCGACCCCAGAGCATCGCCGAGCTGAACGGCCATGCGCTGCTTCGCTATAATGGCATCAATGTCAGCGAAAGCCTGCTGTTGGGCCGCCAAAACGACCGGCGTAAGGTCACCTTCCGCAATGTGCTGCTGAGTGCCAACGAGACGCTTCTGCACCTGGCGGCTTTGCGGGGAATGGGGCTGGTCTTCCTGCCGGAATGGCTGGTGGAGGAGGATCTGAAAGCAGGCCGGCTGGAGGTGGTGCTTGCCGGGGCGCTCGGCATCAGCAACACTCTGCATGCCGTCTACCCGAGCCGGAAATACCTTTCCGCCAAAGTCCGCACCTTCATCGATTTTCTGGTGCTGCGCTCGCCACAGATATTCTGACGCTCGCAGAAAGCCCGACCGGACAATTCATTCGATAGGAATCTCTGCCCTGCCGATCCGCAGCCGAATATTGAGGGCGTAGCGTTGGTCTCCCATTAAACAATGCTATTGGGGAGCAAATAGAGAAAGACGCTTAGGAACCGTCATCAGATAGCCAAATCCTCAGTTTGCCGACCGACCTGAAGCCCAGCCTTGTCATTTCGTTTAGCGCGGCGCCACTGTCATATCCGACTAGCGGCACATCGGGTGAAAAGGCGATGTTGGCCAACGAAATGGCATCCCGGAAGGCCTGCGGCGTACCGGTCAAGCTAAAGATATTGGAAATCCCTACAGCCTCGGGTGATCGATTTACGATGCAGCCCGCATCAAAGCCGTCGCCGGCCAATCGGCCATAGATATGTATGTTGGGATCGGAAAGCAGGGCCGGTGTGAAGACGTTGGCATCGGTCTGGCTACCAGACTCTTTCCAGGAATGTTCCCAGCGATCCAGTGCCGCCGCATCGCGAATGCGTGTCCAATCTTCAGGCGCACGCGCTGCAATTCCGTGAGGTTCAGCCCAAATCCATGATGCGGAAAACAACAACCGGAATCCTTTGTTGACGAGATCGAGCCTGGAAAACCCATCTTTCAGACCGGGTCTCCGTCCTAACCGATCTGTCAACCGACCGATTTCAACCAGCTGTTCCTCTGTTGCGTCCGGGTCGAGTGTCGTCATGTTGGAATAGTATGGAGGTGCGATCGCATCGCTTGACCAAAATGCACTGGTTCGCTGATCAGGCAGTCCATGGGCACGGAACATCGCCTGATACAGGTCTGCATTGTTAGCGGCACATATGCGCGCTTTTTCTGCATCGGATCGTACCGTGTGTTTCCGGATATCGCTTTGCAAGGGGTTGCCTATCATAAGAAACCCTGTTGCTCGGAGCGTCTGAAACCTGCGGCGTCACGAAGCGCATCGATCAGTTCATCAGGACCATTGAGCGGATGCCCTACCCTCTTCATCGCGGCATGCACCATGACCATGTCGCCGGCGGAAATCCCGAGATTGTCCAGATCCTTGGCGAGCGTGAAGCGTGTGCGGAACGCGGAACGATCATAGGCCAACGATTATTGGGTCGCCTTCGAGAGTCAAGGGATTGACGATTACGGTGGATCGATGGATGCGGGCGTTACGACAAACGGCTTGCGACATCGTTGCTGCATGGAGGTGGCTCGGCGATGAAAAACTTCGCGGAGGTCTCAAACGCGCGAAGAGCGGACCTCCCAGTTGCCATGATTGATTTTGATGTCGCCTCTTCCGGCCACCGCATAAACTCAACCTGAAGAGAGCTCGCTTGCTTTCCGCGCATATCGATCAGCCTGCTCTTCCTCGCCCATCGCTGCCAGCAGAAGGGAGAGATTCCGATACGTCTGCGGGTCAACAGGACGCAATCTTATGGTGGTGAGATAATGTGACTTTGCATCCGATAAAGCGCCCTTCTCGTGAAGAAGCACCGCCAGATTATTGTGAGCTTCCGCGTATTCCGGCGCCGACCTCAGCGCTGCGCGATAGTGTGATTCTGCCGCCTCGACGTCTCGCCCTTCGAGAAGCATCGCATAGTTGTAGTGAGCCTCAGCGTAATCCGGCCTGAGCTGCAGCGCCTGTCTGTACTGCGATTCAGCCTCTTCCGCATCGCCGTGTTTCTCGAGGAAGACTCCGAAATTGTTGTGGGCTTCGGCAAAACCCGGCCGAAGTCGCAGCGCCTCTTGGAAGTGATGATGCGCTTCGAACCGATCGCCCCATTCGTCGAAAAGACCAGCGAGGCGCAGAAGGGCGTCCACGTAGTCTGGTCGGCACTTCAGAGCCTGCCGATAATGTGCTGCAGCTTCATCAGGGCGGTCGGTTTCCTCAAGAAGTATCGCCAAGTTGTAGTGAGCTTCCGGATACTGCGGCCAGAGGCGAAGGGCATCCAGGTAGCGGGCTTCGGCGGCGGTTCTGTCACCAGCGGCTTTCAGGATGACACCGAGGTTGTTGTGCGCTTCCGGATAGTCGGCCCGGAGCTCCAATGCTTTTTCGTAGCAATGCAGTTCCTTTGCCAGCTCCCGTGTATCCGTACTTGCGATCCCGGCCCCCTTTAAGAACCAGTCCTCGGCCGTCATCCGCTCTTCGGACCGTGCAGCAAGTGCCGTGTGGTTCACTGATACGACCCGATAGAGATGCCGCCTCGGTAGGTAGTCGCCTTTGAGTTCGAATACGTCAACCTCGTGGAAGAGATAGACCGGCAGATCGATGAGATCGAGTACGGTCTGCGTGACGAAGAGGGTATCGGGCTCGGCACATGTTTCCACGCGCTTCGCGATGTTCAAGGCACGACCGATCCAGGCGTCGTCATCGTGCATCCGGGAGCACTCACCGAAGTGGCAGCCCACCCGGACTGGGAGGTCATGCGCCTGGTCGGATGTCAAGTGACGTCGCCGTTGCTTCCAATAGGCGATTAGCTTCAACGAGAAATGGACGGCTACATCAGCAGATTCGAATAGATAAAGATGCCCGTCGCCTGTAAAGTTCTCGTGCCGCCGCCCGTATTGGCTGGCAAGCGTCTGAGACAGGTATCGATATTCCGCAATTGCGCTTGTGATCGTATCGCGCGAAACCCTGTTCCAAACCGCTGAGTGTCGGACGAGGTCTGTGAATACGGCGGCAAAGTAGATGTCCATTCGCAACGGCCGGAAGTTCAAAGCGATCGCGCAACATGTTCAAACGGTTGCTGTCGTCGCTCAACCCAAGGACAACCATCATGCCACAGTACATGGTCGAAAGACACCTGCCTGGAATCACTCCCGATCAACTCAGTGCGGCGGCGTCCCGCGCGAAGAACGTCACAGCAGAGATGACCAGCCAGGGCAAGCCAGTGCGCTATCTTCGCTCGACATTCGTACCGTCCGAGGAACGATCATTCTGTCTGTTCGACGCTTCGTCGGAACAAGATGTGATGGAGGCAAACGAACGCGCAGAGATCCCGCTGGTGAGAATTACCGAAGTTAAGCACATCTCTGCCGATGACGTGGTCTAGCGCATCAATGGTCGACGTAAGCGCAAACGATGTAACGACCACTTCGGGTCGACAGGTGGCAAGCGTAAGGCCAGGATCGGCCTAAGCGGACTAACGGAGTTAGCGAACTGTCGGCCGACTAAGCCAGAGGTCCACGACTTGCGATGCCGAACGACTTTCCGCCTTGATCGCGAACCTTCCGGTCGAAGAGCCGAATGCGGAAGGCCGCCGTCGTCCGGAACGCGCCAATTGCGGTCGCGCGTCGCATCGAATTGGATTCAGCCGATCGGCTTTAGGTCTGTTATTTGATGCATGTCGTTGTCCCTAGACTGCTGCACACTTTTGGGCGGGCATGCATTCGGCATCGGCGTCGCCCGGCATGCAGCCCACGATATTTAGCATGAAGCGATTGCGCGTCACGCGTGTTAAAGTCTTTTTGTCCAGCTGAGCCTTCCGGCCGGTTGGCATTGTTGCCGAGTGATGACTTGCTTCGTGAGTCTCCGGCCCTTGAGGGCCTCTCCATGCAAAAGACACCCACAGTGCGTTTCGAAGCGGCGAGCACTCTTGCTGTGGTGGTATCGTCCAATGAGCCGTTGCTGTACCTATCCGACGACCAGAAGGTCATCGCGGCGAGCGCATCCTTCTGCCGGGCCTTCGACATCGACCCCAAGACGGTTTGCGGCCAAAGCCTCAGCGAAATTGGAAACGGTGAATGGGCGATGCCCCAGCTTGCGTCACTGCTGACGGCCACCGCCTCGGGCAGCGCCACCATCGAGGCATACGAAATCGACTTTCAACGGCCAAACCAGAAGACACGGCACCTGGTCGTCAACGCACGGACGCTCGACGACGGCGACATCGATCATATTCGCCTGCTGCTCGCCATCACCGACGTGACCGATGCGCGCGCCGAGGCTCGGCTGAAAGATGATCTCGTTCGCGATAATGCCATCCTGCTGCAGGAGGTCCAGCACAGGGTCGCCAACAGCCTCCAGATCATTGCCAGCGTTCTCATGCAGAGCGCCCGGCGGGTCCAGTCGGAGGAAGCGCGCGGGCATCTCCACAACGCCCATCACCGGGTCATGTCGATCGCGGCCCTGCAACGCCAACTCTCCATGTCCAACGGCGGCAAGGTTGAACTCCGTCACTATTTCACTCAGCTTTGCCAAAGCCTCGGCGCGTCGATGATCGCCGACCCCGACAGGCTTGCGATTCAGGTGATGGTCGACGACAGCGCCGTGGAAGCGGATGTTTCCGTTCGCTTGGGGCTTGTCGTGACCGAGCTTGTCATCAACGCCCTCAAGCACGCCTTTCCCGATGAACGACCGGGCGCAATCGTCATCGACTATCACTCATCCGGCAAGGACTGGACTCTCGCCGTTACCGACAACGGCATCGGCATGCCTGCTGGTCGCGAAGCACTAAAGGCGGGCCTCGGGACTGGCATTGTGGAGGCGCTCGCAAAGAGCCTGAATGGCGACATTCAGTTGAGCGACGCGGGTCCCGGCGCCGTCGTCACAATCAACCACCGGGAAAGCGCCGGTTTGCGAACCGACATTTCTACGGCCGCTTAGGAACCGAATGGCTTGCGAAACGCTATCCCATCGGAGCCTGCGAGGCTCACACTCCAAATTGACCGAGTGAGCGATGAAATATGGCAAAGCGGTCGTCCTGGTCGTCGAAGACAGCACGATTATTCGGATGAGTGCCGTCGATCTGGTACTCTCTGCGGGCTATGAAGCGCTTGAGGCATGCGATGCCGATGAAGCTATTCGCATCCTTGAGTCGCGAAACGACATCGATCTGGTTTTCACCGATGTTCAGATGCCGGGCACGATGGACGGCATCAAGCTATCTCATTACATCCGGGATCGGTGGCCACCAGTCAGGTTGATCGTTGCCTCCGGCGCGGCCATCCTCGAAGAGAGCGATCTCCCCACGGGAAGCAGGGCCTTCTCGAAACCCTATGACAACCACGCAATTACCGATGCGATGGCTCATCTGCTGTCGATCGGGAACACGACTGAGTTGGCAAGTTAAGGGTTTTTCGACAAGCTTCCAGGATGATCAGGACGTCGTCGACCGCCATCGTCTCGGTGAAGCGCTGAGGAACTGAACATTGACACAACCCGCAGCCGACAGGGTCCGCTTTCAATTTGTCACGCAATGTCCAAGGGATGATGGCTGCGGCGTATTCGTCTTGCAGATGCTGACGGGCAAACCCTACGACCAGATTGCCGGCATGATCGATTGGGGCGCTCAGACCAATCATTACACAACGTGGACAGAACTGCGCGGCGTGCTGACCGAGTTGGGCTGGCAGACTGGCGGATTACGCAAGGCAGAGAGCTGGGGCGATGTTTGCGGGGTAGCGGTCGTCCATGTCGAAGGAGACCACTTCATCCTCTATGACGCCGATAACGGCATCTTCTATGATCCGGGGCAACCCGACGGCCCCGATCTGCATAGCCGCCTCGTTCCTGTGAACTACCTTGCAGTGCAATCGCCAGAGAACGGTGTCTAAGTCCCAGGCCCTGAGTCTGGGATCCATGACCGCCCCGATGGTCCGCGCCGATAGCTCACTCGCCGTGACCACCGTTCCAGGCTCGCGGGTACGGAAAGGCGCAGCCGCCGAGCCGCGTACCGGCCCAAAATATGCAAATGACCGAACCATGTTTGCCGCCAGCCGGCTTGATGCCAAGCCAATCCGGGCGTAGTTCAGGATAGATAGCCACCCTCTCCTTCGACACCAATTTGAAACGACCCCATGGCGCACTCCCTCAACACAGCCCCATCGCCCGCCGGCGGCCCCAACCAGCCGAAACTTGATACGGACGACATCTGGCAGGCCCGCGTCGATCTTGCTGCCTGCTTCCGGATGGCGGCAAGGCTCGGCATGGAGGAAGGGATCTGCAACCATTTCTCGGCCGTCGTTCCCGGCTATGATGACCTGTTCATCGTCAACCCCTACGGCTACGCTTTCGCCGAACTGACCGCCTCGATGTTGTTGATCTGCGACTTTCACGGCAACGTGGTGTCGGGCAGCGGTCAGCCCGAGGCCACCGCTTTTTACATCCACGCCAGGATTCATAAAAACGTTCCGCGCGCCAAGGCGGCGTTCCACACCCATATGCCTTATGCCACCGCCCTTTCGATGACGGAGGGCGATCCTCTCATCTTTGCCGGGCAGACCGCCTTGAAATTCTATGGACGCACGGCCGTCGACCGCAACTATAACGGCCTGGCGCTCGACGCGCGCGAGGGCGATCGCATCGCGGCCGCCATCGGCGATGCCGACATCGTCTTCATGAAGCACCACGGCGTGATGGTCTGTGGACCTAATATCGCCGAGGCCTGGGACGACCTCTATTACCTCGAGCGCGCCTGCGAGGTGCAGACGCTCGCCCTGTCGACCGGACGCGAAGTCCTTGCCGTCGCGCCTGAGATCGCCGAAGCGGCGTATCGGCAAATGCGCGAGGGAGACCCGGAGTCGGCCCGGCTCCATCTGGAGTCCGTCAAGCGCGCACTCGATCGCAGCGAGCCCGAATACAAGCGCTGATCCGCAGACCGCGGCTTAGTCGTGCGCCGGCCGCCAATGCGGATAGGTGACATAGGCGGTGAGCGCGCCCTCCTCGTTCGAGCGGATGGTCACCGCTTCACCCTTGGGCATCTAGACGATCGCGCCTGGCCCGGCGGTGACCGTCCCCGCATATGTCGAGACCGAAAGCCCGATGCGAGGATTGAAAGTGTTAGAGTGCCTCCGTTGTGCGTCCGAAAGGACGCACGGCGCTCTAAGCCTTGCCCAGATGCTTCGGCCAGAATTGCTGATGGACTTCGGCGGCTTCGTCTTCGAGGTTCGTTGGGCCAACCACGGTGACGTTGCGCGCGCCGGTTTGCAACACCGCCCGGCTCGGCACGTTCAACCCGATCCCGGCGATCTCGCCAAGCCGCGTTTCGGAGCAGGCAAACACCATGCGCCCGATGCCCGACCAGTAAATCGCCCCGGAGCACATCGCGCACGGTTCCGTGCTGGTGTAGAGCGTGCACTCCGCGAGAAAAGCAGTGTCGTAGTGCTGCGCCGCCAGTTTAACCAGGTTCATCTCGGCATGGTTCGTCATATCGCGGCCGGTGAAGACGCTGTTTTCGGCGCGCAAGATGACTTCCCCGTCCTTCACCAGCACCGAGCCAAACGGTTCGTCGCCATGGTCCATCGCGGATTTCGAGAGCGCAATCGCCTCGCGTAAAAACGGCTCGTGGTTTTCCATCAGAGTCCCCCAGCTAGAGCGGGATGAGTTTGTCTTGAATCGGAGGGATTTCCAAGGGGCTGCAAATCAGATTCAAGTCGGCGATCCGTATCGCCACAACCGTCATTTTCTGGCTCTGATCGATGCCTCCCGAGCCTGATCTCGTCGCTCCGGCACTCACGCCGACATGTCCTCGTTCCAGCGGCGTTGCATCTCCTCAGGCGTGACCTGCTCGATGGTTTGCGACAACATCCAGCGATGACCGAAGGGATCAAGCACCTGCGCCACCCGCTCGCCAAAACTCTGGTCAGTCGCCGGGCGCAACATCGTCGCCCCAGCCGACAGCGCCTGCGCCAGTGCTTCGTCGGTCGACACCGTGTCCATGTGGAAGGTCACCGGCGAGCCTCCGACGGTATCGGGAGACAGGGCGCCGAAGTCCGGATATTCGTCTGCCAACATCATCAGCGTCTCTCCGAAACGCAGCTCGGCATGGCCGATCCGCCCATCCGAAGGATCGGTCATGCGGAAGACTTCCGTGGCGCCGAAAGCCTCCTTGTAGAAGTCGATGGCCCGTGCCGCATCCTTGACGATGAAGTAGGCGCTCACTTTTCGGGCAAAACTCGGCATGGATGATCTCCTTGACTGGTTTATATATTAACGTTACGTATCGTAAAGATATGAGTCAAGAGAGTAATGCAATACCGAAGAAACGAGGGCGGCCGCCAAGCGCTGCCGCGCAGAAGCGTGCCTTGGAGGCCGCCCATGAAATCCTGATGGCCGAAGGTTTTGGCCGCATGACGATCGAAGCCGTGGCGGCGCGGTCCGGTGTCGGCAAGCCGACGATCTACCGCTCCTGGGCCAATGCGCAGGAACTGGCGATGGCCGCTCTTCTGGTCAACCGGCTACCGGAAGCGGAGGTTGGAGGGGGCACGGCGCAGGCGGCTCTCGGCGCGCAGATGAGCGGACTGGTGACTGCCTTTGCGAGCACGCGCGGGCGGCAGATCACTATGGCACTTGCGGCCGCCGACCCGGAAAGCGAATTCACCAAGGCCTTCCGCAATCGGGTGATCCTGTCGAGCCGCAACGCGGGTCGTGTCATCCTGGAGGAGGCTCTGGCTCGGGGAGAGATCGTTCCGCCGCTTGATATGGAGGCGCTGCTCGACATGATCTACGGACCGGTCTTCTTCCGGCTGCTGGTCGGCCATCGCCCGGTCTCGCCGGAGTTCGGCGATGCGATCGTCAGGACCGCGTTGCGGGCCGTTGCACCGTCGGGCGCGTGAGACCCTCCCGTCGCGATGGGCGAAGCCAACGGCTGCGCAGGCGGCCGACCAAGCGGCCTAACCGTGATCGTCGCCCAGTTCGCCAAGGTGGCGCTGGACCCACTTGATCTCTTCCGATGCCGTGCGCCCGAAATGCCGTTTGAAATCGCGGCTGAACTGCGCCGGGCTTGCATAGCCCACGGAAACCGCGACCTCGGCAATCGTTCTGGTCTGGCGCGCGATCATCAATCTTGCTTCGTGAAGCCGCATCGCTTTGACGTATTGCATCGGACTGTTGCCGGTCAGCCCCTTGAACTGAACATGGTAGGAGGGAACGCTCATGCCCACCTCTCTTGCCAGATCGGCGACGGCGATCTCCAGGCCATAGTTTTCCCGCAACCAGGCGAGGCTCTGAATGATCTTTCCGGATCTGCCTTTCTGCTGGAGGGCGGCGATCATCGCGCCGCCTTGCGGACCGACCAGGACGCGGTAGTGCAGTTCGCGCAGAATGCCGGCGCCAAGCACATCCGTCTCGACGCTGCTGCCAAGCGCCGTCAGCAGGCGCAGCAGGACATCCTCGATATCGTCAGCCATGCTGCTCGACACGAGACTTCTCGGCTCGTCGCCTGGCAGTTCGGCATGTTTTTCCACCTGCAGTGCGATCTCGGCCGCCATCTGCATATCGAACTCGACATAGACCGCAAGCAAGGGCCGCTCGGGACTGGCCGTCGACGTCATCCGAAACGGAACGGGCAGCGACACCGCCAGATAATGCTCCTCATCATAGAGGAAGACTTCGCCTTCGAGGATGCCCTGCTTGCTGCCCTGCAAGACGAAAACCGCGCCCGGTTTGTAGAGCACCGGGATGTCGTGGAGCACGGCTTCCGTGCGCAATATGCGGACGGAAGCAAGCGCGGTCGGATTGTATCCGTGACGCGGGGCGAGACGCCCGGCCAACGCGACCATCTCCTCTCGCCTGGATAGGCCGCGATCAGCCTTCATAGGATTTGGCAACATTCTGAGAGAATCCGCAATCGATGCGCCGGTTTCTCCATACTATTTGTCAAGTCCCATCCTCAATCAAGGAATATCGCTGATGTCACGAAAGACCTTCTTCATCACCGGATCGAATTCCGGCTTCGGGCTCGCCATTGCGTCTGCGGCCCTTCAGGCGGGCCACACGGTGATCGGCACCGTGCGCTCGCAAGCGTCGCGCCAAGCGCTCGCCAAAACCCTGCCTGGCCTGCGGCCGGTCGTCTGCGACGTCACCGAGTTCGACCGAATTGATGATGTCGTCCGCCAGGCGGAGGACGAGCATGGGCCTGTCGACGTGCTGATCAACAATGCCGGCTACGGCCACGAGGGCGTGCTCGAGGAGTCGCCGATCGAAGAGATGCGGCGGCAGTTCGACGTCAACGTCTTCGGCGCCGTCGCCGTTGCCAAGGCATTTCTGCCTGGGTTTCGCGCACGACGCCGCGGCTTCATCGTCAACGTCACCTCGATGGGCGGCATGATCACCATGCCGGGCATCGGCTATTATTGCGGCAGCAAATTTGCGCTCCAGGGCATATCGGAGGTAATGCGTGCGGAAATGGCCCCATTCGGCGTCCGTGTGACGACCCTTTGCCCCGGCTCCTTCCGGACGGACTGGGCCGGACGATCGATGGTCCGCACCGAGCGGTCGATCGCCGATTATGATGCCCTCTTCGATCCGATCCGTAAGGCGCGCCAGGCCGTCAGCGGCAAGCAGCGCGGCGATCCCGCCAAACTGGCCGCCGCGGTTTTAGAGCTCATCGAATCCGATAATCCGCCGCCGCAGCTTCTGCTCGGCAGCGACGCCCTCAAGCACGTGTCGGACAGGATTGTTCGCCTCCAGCAGGAGATCGAGGCATGGAAATCCCTCACCGTCTCGACCGACGGCTGATAGCAGAAGCTCTGTATGCCGCTTCAACGATATCGAGATAATCAGCCCGCTCTTATTGGATGATTTTCTCGCCCCCGGCCGCCTCCTGCTTTCGCCGGAGCGCCTGTTCCTGTTCAAATGTCTTGTGCGGGAAGTGTTCCCAACACCACCAGCGAGTCGGCACGGCCGGGGATGGGCTGTTTCCCCAGCCTCCCCACTCCTTGCAGCGTGTGCCGTCAGCAAGCCGGTGCTCGCAATAATGTTCAACGATCACGTTGGCGCCTGGTGCGCTCGAATGGCCTTCGATGCTCATGGGTGCGTCCTCCGTTTCCCGCTCTTGATGCTCTCATAGATCATTTCCAGCCGTCTTGAGGCGACATAGGCACTGTCCTCGTATCCGGCCGATGGCCAATCCAATCGATGGCTGCCGTCAGCCGCCACGATCCAGAACCATCGATTATCGATCCCTCCGCCCGCCTGTGAGCGGAATATCCTGCCGATCTGGGTATCGCCGTCAAAAGCGACGTAATCGTCGCCGGGTTTCTCTTTCCAGGCGTGCCGCCATTTGTATTTGATCTCCCGGCCGCTGACATGTTCCCACGATTTCCATGTGATTTGTTCTGGCATGCGTCGTCCTGTCCTCTCGCGAGGTATCTCTTTGACCGCATGGTTGATGGATGGCTCCCGCCCGAGCCGGTGAATTCAGATCAGCGTCGGTTCCGGATCGGGGTCGATCGGATCGATGATGTCAGCCGTATCGTTCTTCGGCGAACCCACATTGCGGCCGATCGGCCACATGGTCATCAGCTCCGCCGGGAACGGCTTCATCAGGTCTGCCGGATCAGGCTCCTGAGATAGCCAGCGCTCGTAGTCTTCGCGGTGCAGGACGACCGGCATGCGGTCATGGATCTGCGCCATCATCGCATTCGGCTCGCAGGTGACGATTGCGAAGTTTCTGATGTCGACACCTTCCGGGCTGCGCCAAATCTCCCAGATGCCGGCGAGCGCAAAGGGCGAGCCGTCAGCCATGGCGATCGCATAGGGCTGCTTGTTCTTGCCCGTGCCGAAGATATCCTTCCACTCGAAGAAGCCGTTGATCGGCACCAGGCAGCGGCGCGACCTGTAGGCCGAGCGGAACAGGCCGTTGGTACTGATGCCCTCGCAGCGGGCATTGATCGGCGGCGGCCGCCCACCCGGCTTCATCCATGCCGGCATCAGACCCCAGCGCGCCGAGGCGAACACCGGCCCCATGACATCAGGCTCGCGGACCATGTCGCGAATGATGATCGGATAATCCAGCGTCGGCGCGCCGTTATAGCGGGGAAATCGGTTCCCGAGCGCATCGATCGCGCCCCGCTCTGCGAAGGCGAAATTGCGCACCAACTCCTCAAGCGATGTCTTGATATAGACGCGACCGCACATCCGGAACTCCATCCCGCATATTAGATGTTCTGATTATGTTCTGGGTATTCGAGGCGAGTCAAGGCCGGTCGCTACAACCGATGCCGCCATCGCTTCACCAGAGTCAAGGTGAAGCCTGTCACCGTCTCGACGACGGCTGACGGTAGAAATCTGCTTCCCGCTTGACAGCCTTCCTACTGGAAGGTAGATGGAGCCCATGAGCAATGTTTTGACGACCTCCGACGAAATCCTGGCCTCCGCCCGAGCTCTGATCATGACTGGAGGCTATAACGGCTTCAGCTATGCCGATATTGCTGCCGTCGTCGGCATTCGCAAGGCCAGCATCCATCACCATTTTCCCAGCAAGACCGACCTGGTGCGCACGCTTGTCGTGCGATATCGCGAGGATGCCGAGGCGGGCATCGCCGGCCTGGAGCAACAGGTGCGAAATCCCCTGGCGCTCCTCCAAGCCTATTCGGGCCACTGGGCCCAGTGCATCGAGGATGCCAGCCGACCGTTTTGCGTCTGCGCCCTGCTGGCGAGCGAACTGCCGGCGCTGCCGCCGGAGGTCGCAGCCGAGGTCAAGGCTTTCTTCCGCTTTGCGTCGACATGGCTGACCTCGGTGATGGAACGGGGCGCTCAGGACGGCAGTTTGAAACTGTCGAGCGAACCGCGCGTCGAGGCTGAAGCCTTCATGGCCACCGTCCATGGCGCTATGCTTTCAGCCCGGGCTTACGGTGCCCCGGAGATCTTCGCCACCATTCTGGCCCCCACCTTGCAGCGGCTGTCTCCGACCGCCGCTCAATAGAGCTCCGGGCGGCATAAAAGCCCGGAGTGACAACGACGTTCAGTGAAACTACCAACTAGTAGGAAGAACGACATGATCAAGAACATTCTCCCCGCCTTCATGCTGGGGCTCACCGCCATCGCGTCGGCGGCCCTGCCCGCGGCGCCTGTCCATTCCGAAGACCAGAAGGCCGAAGACCAGAAGCCCGAGCAGATCCATGTCAGGGGCAGCATCGTCAATTACAGCGGCTCCATTCTCAAGGTGAAGACCCGCGAGGGAGAGACCGTCGATGTCACCCTCGCCGACGGCTGGAAACTGGCGAGCGTTGCAAACGCTGCGGTCACCGACATCAAGCCGGGCGACTTCGTCGGCATCGCATCGCTGCCGAGTGAAGGCGGTGGCGACGGCGCGCTTGAAGTGCTGATCTTCCCGCCGGCGATGAAGGGTGCCGGTGAAGGCAGCTACGGCTGGGACCTCAAGCCCAACAGCAGCATGACCAACGCGACCGTGGCCGACGCCGTCAAGGGCGTCGATGGCCGCACCGTCACCGTCTCCTATCACGGCAAGGAAAAGAAGATCGCCATTCCGGACGGCACGCCGGTCGTCACCATCGCTCCGGCCAGCAATGACGATCTCGTTCCCGGCGCCGTCGTCTTCATCCCCGCCGAGAAGGCTGCCTCGGGTCCCCTCGCCCATCAGGTGCTTGTCGGCAAAAATGGCGTGGTGCCGCCCATGTGACCACGTCGTCGCCGGTCGGCTGGGCCGCCCCCGGTTCGACCGGCGATTTACCAGGGAATGCTGCCTGACCGGCAGCCGATGGACTGGAACGACGGAGAATGTCGTCTCGGCAGCAGCCCGGCGGTGCCGGGCGGCTCCCGGCAAGCCCAAAAAAACCCAATCGCGATGAGGGATGACGCCGCAGATGACGGTGAGCCGCCCCTATCGGACCAACACCATCACACACAGGAAAGAGATCTTGATGACCAACGATCAAACCACCGTCGCGTCTGGCGACAGGGAAGAGTGGCTGACGCGCTATTACTTCACCCGCGCAGCCTTTTCCGCCATCTGGGTCGCAGCCGCCTTGACGGCCGGCCGCCAGTCGCTTGCCGTCGCGGCTGGTTTGCTGATCCTCTACCCGGCCTGGGATGCCGCCGTCAACCTCATCGACGCAGTGCGCAATGGTGGCCTTGCAAACAACCGCAGCCAGGCGATCAACGTCGCCGTCAGCGCGGTGACGACAGCTGCCGTGATCGTCGCCCTGACGATGAGCATGAACTGGGTTCTCGGCGTCTTTGGCCTCTGGGCGATCTTTTCCGGCCTGCTGCAGCTTAGAACCGCTGTCCGGCGCTGGAAGACCAATGGCGGCCAGTGGGCGATGATCCTCAGCGGCGGCCAATCCGCGGTGGCAGGCGCCTTCTTCATCGCCCAGGCGCAAATGCCGGAACCACCCTCCATTGCCAACATCGCCGGCTATGCCGGCCTCGGCGCCTTCTATTTCCTGGTCTCGGCCGCCTGGCGGAGCGTCACAGAGATGCGGCGGAAGCGGGCCTGAGCCGATCGGGGGCGGGATCTTCCGTTCGGCCCCATGACAGAGCAGTCATTGCGTGGGGCTGTAACGTCGGCGGCGTCCCCATGAACCATGGCCAACCAAGATCGCTCTGAGCAGCGGCTAAAACTTCTTTCTTGCCCTCTGTCTCCCTGTTATCGTGGAAGTTAGGAGACAGCGCCATGAGCGAGAACCGAAAGCTGGCTGCAATCCTGGCCGCGGACGTGGTCGGGTACAGTCGGCTTGCCGGCGCTGACGAGGACCTCACCCTGGCGAGGTTGCGCACACTGCGCAGCGATCTCATCGATCCGACGATCGCCGTGCACCACGGCCGCGTCGTGAAGCGCACCGGCGATGGTGCGCTGGTCGAGTTCCGTAGCGTGGTGGACGCCGTGCGCTGCGCCATTGAGGTGCAGAACGGTATGGTGGAGCGCAATGACGGCGTCCCGCAGGACCGTCGCATCGAGTTCCGGATCGGTATCCATTTGGGCGACGTCGTCGAGGAAAGCGACGGCGATCTGATGGGCGACGGGGTCAACATCGCCTCGCGATTGGAGGGCGTCGCCGCGGCGGGCGCGATCTGCCTGTCCGAGGATGCCTATCGCCAAGTCAAGGCGAGGCTCGACCTCTCGGTCAGCGATCTCGGCAGCACGCAGCTCAAGAACATCGCCGAGCCAATCCGGGTCTATTCGCTGCAAGTCGGCAGCGCAGCGACCAAGTTAGCCGCGACCTCGGAAACCGCGACGAGCCGACCGGCGACGGCAGCGTTACCGAAGCTGTCGATCGCCGTCCTGCCGTTCGCCAACATGAGCGGTGACGCCGAACAGGACTACTTCGCCGACGGCATCTCGGAGGACATCATCACGGCGCTATCGAAGCTGTCGCAGCTCTTCGTCATCGCTCGCAATTCGTCGTTCACTTTCAAGGGCAAGAACGTCCATGTGCAGGAGGTGGGCACGAAGCTCGGCGTGCGATATGTGCTTGAGGGTAGCGTACGCAAATCGGGGAACAGGGTACGCATCACCGCGCAGCTCATCGACGCGACCACCGGCGGGCATTTATGGGCGGAGCGGTTCGATCGCGACCTCACCGACATATTCGCGGTTCAGGACGATGTCACGCAGCAGATCGTCGGCGCGCTGGCGGTCAACCTGACAGAGGGCGATCGGCAAAGACTTGCGCCGGGGCAGACGCGGCACCCCGAGGCGTATGACTGCTTCTTGCGTGGCCGGGAGCTGTGGCACCGACTGACGAAGCAAACGAACAGCGACGCCCGCGACCTTTTGCAACGTGCCGTCGAACTGGACCCGAACTTCGCCTCGGCGCACGCCTTCCTCGCCCTTACCCACGGGCTCGACTACCTGAACCGGTGGAGCGCGTTGCCGCAGCGCTCGATCGAGCAAGCCGAAGAGGCGGCGACCCTGGCGGTAGCGCAGGATGATAGCGATCCCGTGGCGCACTGGGCACTGAGTGTGGTCAAGCTTTACTCGCGACAGCACGATAGAGCCATCAGCGAGGCCGAGCGTGCGATCGTCCTCAATCCGAACTTCGCCGAAGGGCATGTCGGCCTCGGCGAGGCACTCATCTATTCAGGCAGATCCGAGGAGGCACTCGCCTATTTCGATCGGGCGAAGGTCCTGAACCCGTACTTTCCGGATGTCGTTCTTCACTTTCAGGCCTTGGCCTTGTTTCCACTGGGAAGGTACGAAGAGGCCGTCGAACTGTTGCTGCAGCGCGTGAGCCGCAACCCCGTCACCGATGTCTCGCGCGCGCTTCTGGCCGCCTGTTACGGGCACCTCGGCCGTTTCGAAGAGGCTCGCGCGACGTGGCAAGAGGTGATGCGCGTCAATCCCGACTACTCCCTGGAATACCGTCGCAAAGTCTTGCCCTTCAAGAACCCCGCCGATTTCGAGCTCGTCGTGGAGGGGCTACGCAGGGCCGGTGTCGTACAATGACGGTGATTAATCTCCGATCTTGAACGTGTTGCCGCTATTTGCACAGAGGATGAAATAGCCAGTGCCGGCGCAACGACGACCTCCAGCGTGATCGCCAGCAAAGATCTGCTTTCAGGAAGCTGCGAAGCCGCCCTCTATGGCCGACATGAAGGCGCAAAGCAGCCGCATCCCTCGACAACGAACAGATGTCCGCATCGGGCCGGAAGTTGCCGGTGTGCGCCTTGCAAATCCGTAGCCAGAATCATCCTTTGGGCACCTCGCACCCTCCGTCATCCCAGGCCTTGAGCCTGGGATCCCTGCCCGCTGCTGATCGAGACGGGAGTGGATCCTCGGGTCAAGCCCGAGGAGGACGGAGCGTGGGGTGGCGTGTGGAGCAAGGACAGCGACAGATCCGGACATGATCGGCGACAGCTCTCTGTTGAAGATGCGCAGTCCACATCCGGTAGCCGATGCACCAAGCGACTGATGTCATCAGCCGCGACGGGGCGCGTTTCCTCCCGCATCCACGATCGCCTGAACCACAAGCGCGATGCGTTTGTCACGCATGCCGGGCCGAATGCGGCCTGAACGTTCGAGCTCGGCAAGCCCATGAAGGGCTGCCCAGAAGGTCTCGGTCACGATCTCCACATCCGCACAGAACGGAGACACGGCTGCTGCAATGGCGTCGAAACCGGCCCGAAGTTCCGATCTCGTTTCGGCCTCGGCGAACTGCAGTTGGGTCGGCAGGATAAACATGGCCTGGTAGAGTGCTGGGCGACTGAGTGCGAAGGCAAAATAGGCCATGGCGACATCCATGAGGGCCTCTCGTCGCCCGTTCGCCCCGCCTGCCGCGTCCCGAAGAACGGTTGCGAGCTCCTTGAAGCCCTCGACTGCAACCGCGGCAACGATGGCGTCCCTGTTGGCGAAATGCGAATAGAGGATTGGCTGGCTGTATTCGATTTCCTTGGCCAGGCGGCGGATCGTCACAGCATCCCATCCTTCATTCTCCGCGACGGCACGTGCTGCCGCGACAATGCGCTCTTCGCGCCCTGCCCTTTCCCGGCTTTTCCGCTCTGCGATCCCCATTGCTCAATCTCCATGCAGGGCCAGCACCCATCAAAGATTATACCAATGCTTGACTAACTAGCAATGCTAAGGCATTTTATCTAGCAGCGCTAGATTTTGTATCAACGATAGAAGGATTGTCTCATGCTTTGGCTTGCCAACGGGGCTGGGTTGCTGCTCGCCCTCGCTATTATCGCGATCGGATTGCGAGCCCGACGACCACGATGCGCAGTTTCGGCCTGCCGCTTCCCGAAGAAGGCCCAAACGTCGCTTGGTGGCTCCGCCTCAAGGGGGTTCGCGATATCGTCGCGGGATTACTCGTGCTGGCGTTCATGGTGTGGGGTTCCCAACGGGAGGTCGGCATCGTGCTTTTGATCGAAGCGATGATCCCTGCGGGCGACATGCTGCTCGTTCTCGCAGCGAAAGGCTCCACCAGAAGCGCCTTCGGCATTCACGGCCTGACGGCGGTGATCATGGTGCTGGTCGCCATCCCCATGATGATCGGGGCGCACTAAGATGGTTCACGTTCTTTCCATCTGGTTCCTGGTTGTCGCCTTCGCTGGCGCAGGTCTCGTCAACGCCATCGGCACGGCGGGGACGCGAAGCGAATTCGCTCGGTGGGGCTACCCGCGCTGGTGGGGTATCGTGACGGGTGGGCTGGAGATATCGAGCGCCGTCCTGATTGCGCTTCCTGCCAGCCGCATTGTCGGCGTGGCGCTTGGGGCGGTCATCATCGGGGCTGCGGTTTTCACGGTTCTACGCCACCGCGACCATGCGCACCTGGCGCCGCTCAGTGTCTTTGTCACCTTGATTGCTCTTGCCGCGATCTCAACTTGAGCACGATCGGCCGCTTTCACCGACAGGCGTGGGCGAAGCACTATCATGTGGTTCCTGGCGCCACCTGATTGTAGCGGTAATCAGCCTCAAGCCTCACCCTATACCGCTTTGGTTATCGAAAACCCGCCCCCACCCTCCGTCATCCCAGGCCCTGAGCCTGGGATCCATGCCCGCTGCTGATTGAGGAGGCCAGAGCGGATCCTCGGGTCAAGCCCGAGGAGGACGGAGCGCGGGGTGGCGTCTGCAGCAGGAACAGCGACGTATCCCGACATGATCGGGAGTCATCAACGCCGATTTTTGCCCCGTGATTTCGCCCATGCAAAACCGTTGACATTTCGCTGAACAGAATATATCCATTTGGCTATATAGCTACATGGTGATATATGGACGACAAGCTCGATGCGATTTTCTCCGCACTCGCCGATCCCACGAGGCGAGCAATTCTTGGGCGGCTTGCGAACGGCAAGGCGACGGTGGCCGAGCTCGCTGATCCCTTCGAGTTGTCTCAGCCTGCCATCTCAAAGCATCTCAAGGTCCTGGAACAGGCCGGATTGATCCGCTCCGGCCGTGAAGCGAATTCGCGTCCCCGCGTCCTCGAGCCGGCTGCGTTGAAGACAATTGCTGATTGGATCGCCGATTACAGACGCTTCTGGGATCAAAGCTTTGATCGTCTCGATGACTATCTGTCCAAGGTACAAGGATACGAAAATGACTAATCCAGAGACCGACACCGACAACGCCCGCGACCTGGTTCTTGTACGAAGGTTTGATGCCCCATGCGATCTGGTTTTCAGGGCATGGACCGACCCGAAAGCGTTAGCAC
>NZ_JBFTZZ010000029.1:0-83782 GCF_056406515.1 Rhizobium sp. P1_B8
CAGTGCCTCGAGACCGCCAGACGCCGCCTGGATGAGACTTCGCATGCGTCGGAAACCGAGAAAATCGAGACGCTTGTGGCTTCCGCCATCGAGGCGGGTTGGGAAGACGATGAAGTGCGCGACGCACTTAGCCCCGGTGACGAGCAAGACAACAAAATGCGGCAACAGGAACCACCTGTCCCAACTATCGGTGTGGTTCCCTCGCAAAGGGGGCATACGGACTAAACCTTGAATATACTCTGTCGAGATCTCATCTTTCGGGAGAGCATTCCTAATCGCTTTCAAGCGAGGCACACTGCAACAGCCGGTACTGATTCCGTTCTGCGTGCGACCGATGCAAATCGCTTCTCGAACTCTACGAGGTAAGTGTTGACGCAGTTCTTCGAAACAACTCAAGGCATCATGCTAGTCGGAGCGATGATTGGGGCTGGCTGTTTCGCCGCCGGCACGATCATACCGAGCGTGCTGCGGTGGACGGCTGCCGAACGCGGTCGGAACCCAAAAGCCAAAGCGCGCAGCGCGGCAATGCTGACAGCTCTGGCATTAGACGATTTTGTCGGCGCCGCATACGCTGCCGTTCACGATACGCCTGAATTCAACCCAGTCAACGAAGGCGAGTTCGTCTTCCACACAGCGGATCCGGTTCTTGTCCTCCCACGGGCTGAAGACTTGAGCCTCCTCGGCGACGAGCTCTTCCACGAAGCTTTATGGTTATCGAACCGGGTGACGAACCTTGGGAACGCGTTGGATAACCTTGATCTCTCCGGCCCAGGCTTCGACAGCTTTTTCGAGCGGCGCCAGGAGGGCTATGCGGTGATCGCGGCGAAGGCGATGGACCTCATCGAGCGACTGCTTGCCGATTTTGATCTCAGTCTTCCGGAAAAACCTGACTACTACAGGCAACGCGATGGATTTGCCTCGGTCGTACAAGCTGCTGGCGAACGCAGCAACGGCATCAAGAAGACGGCAGCGAGGGTTCCGACCCCTGGTTCCAATGTCACTCATCTCTTCCCGAAGACAGGTGAAGAGGGCGAGTAGCGTCCCGTCCGGGCGCAAGGCGCCCAGCGGACGACGGGACCGTTGACCATCACGAAGTCCTATGTCGCATCTCTCCCGATCTGGCGGCTTGACGGTGTCGTTCGGATCATCGACACTCGGTAGTCAGAGGTTAATGGACCTGATGCTTGAGAGTAGCAGCCGCAAGCCCGGCTGCGCCGCTTCCCGCAACGCGGTCTCCAAGGGGAACCACCGTGTCTTTCGGACACCCTTCTCCGGAAACTTGTCCGCGATCATCGAGACCTTAAGAAGATGGACGGCCACGTGGTATTGGTTGGGACTCGTGTCCTTCCGATAAGAAAACGTACCGAACACGGTTTTGTCGACGACGCCTGAGACCCCGGCCTCCTCGAACGCCTCTCTCAGCGCCGCGGCGCTGCTGACCTCACCACCTTCGACGTGCCCCTTCGGAATGCCCCATCGACCGTTCCGTCGGCTGCCTACAAAAAGGATTTCAACTCCACCGTTTTCGTTCCGACGGTAGCAGAGAGCACCAGCCTGCGCGATATCGCGACCAGACACCGTTTTCGTAAGTTCTGTCTGGGCGCTTTCGTTGAGCATCGTCCGCCTCCGGTTTCGAAGCCCGCGCAAGCTAGCTGGACAAAGTTGAAGAGTCCAGTTTGCTTCATCACGTCGTGACGCGACCGAACTATGACAGGGCCTCCAGCGTTGATGAGCATCCAATCAGAATGGAGCCTGCCTTGCCATCAGAAATCGAAATCAAGCTCGACCTCTCTAGCGAAGCCCTTGAGAGCCTTTTGGGTTCCGATCTTCTCGGACAGCCCGACGAGGCGCTGCAGCAGTCTTCGACCTACTTCGAGACGGACGATCGTCGGCTGTCGGAGAAGGGGTTCTCTCTGCGTGTCCGCTCTACCGGCGCGTCCCACGTCCAGACTGTGAAGGCATCCGGGCCGGCGAAATCACTGTTTGTTCGTTCAGAATGGGAGACGTCCATTGAAGGCAATGAACCCGTCCTCGACCATACGAGCCCTCTCATAAGCGAGTTCGGACCGGAACTTGAGGTGGAAGCCGCTTTCACCGTGTTCATTGAGCGTCGCGTCTGGAACATCGAGTTGAACGGCTCTCGGCTGGAGGTGGTCGTTGATCGGGGAGACGTAGTGTCTGGCAACAGGCGCTCGCCTGTTCAGGAAATCGAGGTTGAACTGAAGGACGGCGATCCGAAGGACCTATTCATCTTCATTCGCAAGATCGACGCGATCGCGCCGTTCCGATTCGGCATTCAGTCCAAGTCAGATCGGGGCCTCGCGCTTCTGGACAGGCAGCAATTCATGTTCAAGGCAGAGCGCCTCGATCTCGAACGAAACATCAAGGCGTCTAGCGCCTTTCGAGAGATCGCCGCGTCCTGCTTTCGGCAGTTCCGTCTCAACGAAGAAATCCTTCTCCAGCGACGAAATTCGGAAGCCCTTCATCAAGCGCGGGTAGCTCTGCGGCGTCTCCGCTCTGCGTTCTCTCTGTTCAGGCCGCTCCTGATGGGCGACGAGCCGAAAAGGATCCAAGAGGAGCTTCGCTGGCTCGCCGGCGTCCTCGGCGAAGCACGTAATCTCGACGTCCTGCTTATGAAAGCGAAGGACTCCGATCTTCGGGCCAAGCTCAAGGATGCCCGCAACAAGGCATACGGCGACGCTGTCGAGGCTCTGGGGTCGGCGCGAGCGCGCGCGCTCATTATCGATTTCAACGAGTGGCTTCAATGTGACCTCGATCGCACTGGCGGCAGCGCAACTTCCGAGGACACATCGGCCTCGGAGTTTGCCGCGAGGGCCATCGAGAAGATGCGTAAGAAGCTGAAAAAGCATGGCAGTGCGTTGGCTGAGACCGACGACGAGCATCGTCACCAGGTTCGCAAGGACGCTAAAAAGCTTCGCTACGCGGCCGAGTTCTTCGGATCGCTGTTCGACGACAAGCGCGGCACGCGCCGGCACCGGAAATTCATCGCAGCGATGGAGGAGCTGCAGGACTATCTTGGAGCACTGAACGATCTGGCAACCGGACCGAAGGTGCTCGCGCAGCATGGACTGGCCAACCACCCTGCTCGAGATTCTGTCGTTTCTCACGATGACAAGAATGCGTTGATCCGCATGGCGCAGTCCTCAGTAGATGAGGTCATCGACACGAAGCGCTTCTGGCGCTGACATGAGGACGCCATGAACCTCAAGCGAAGGAACCTCAGCCTATCCGGCACGGTCGAGAACGTCGATGAACATGAGCAGACACGATGAATGACATTGACGTCTATCCGAAGCCGATCCAGCAATATGGTGCATTGTGTTTCCGAAACACACCCAAGGGGCCAATGGTGCTTCTTATCACGACGCGGGAGACGAGACGTTGGATGATCCCGAAGGGCTGGCCGATATCAGGTCTTAAGCCGCGCAAGGTGGCGGAACGTGAAGCCTGGGAGGAAGCTGGCGTGATCGGAAGGGCGAAGAAGAAGCCCTTCGGCGAGTTCTTCTATGACAAACTTATGCAGGACGGAAGTGGAGCGCGACCAGTCGTTGCCGTCTTCCTACTGGAGGTCCGCCGTAACCGAAAGCGCTTTCCAGAGATGGCCGAGCGAGACTCCGTGTGGCTGACGCCAATGGAGGCCGCCCGCCGCGTAGACGAACCGGAGCTTGAGCGCCTACTGCTCAAGTTTGGACGGATGTTCAAGCGTGCGGGACGACTCCTCTAGCTCGATCGGTCGCGGACATATTATCGATGTGGGGAATTCCCGTTCCGCCTTTCGTCAGCGACGAGTTCCTCTTGGAATGTGAACTCGCCTCTACTTCTCCAGGTTAGCTTCGACCTTCTTGCGGCTGTTGCCGACTTTTTTGACAGTCTCCCTGACCTTCGACTTCGAGACCCGTTCTTTTTCCGCCTCATACTGGACCTCGTGATCCTGTCCTCCCGCCACACGGGCTCGATCTTGCGCGCGGCCTCGGCTGGTGTTTGCCGTTGGGAAGTGCCTCCTGTTGAGTTCTCTTCCTAAACGACTGATGAATCAGGAAGTTCCGGCAACGGCTAACACTGCCGACCAGGCTTTATCGAAATGGTGATCCGCGACCGGAATCAGTTTCCTAAGCAACAGGCGTAAGCCATTGAAAAATGATTCGTTTCAAGTCGGAACGAATCAGCTCGTCGAGTCTTGAGTCGCGACTCAGTGATTCGGGAGTGAAGGGTCATGGCGGGTGGTCATCGTGCTCAGTGGAAGGGCTTCCTCAAATTTAGCGAGGTGTCGTGCGGCGTCGCGCTCTACACCGCCGCTAGCACCTCGGAACGCATCACGTTCCACACGATCAACAGGTTGACTGGCAATCGCGTCAATCGCGTCTTCATCGACAGCGAGACCGAAGATCCTGTTCCGAAAGAAGCTCAGACGAAGGGCTTCGAGATCGAGAACGGCCGGTACATCATCATCGACCCCGAAGAAGTGGCCGCAGCGATCCCCGAGAGCAACAAGACGCTCGAGATCGAGGCATTCATTCCTTGCGCCGATGTCGACGACGTCTACTTCGACAAGCCCTACTATCTGACGCCCGACAAGATGGGCGGCGACGCCTTCGCCGCGTTGCGGGACGGAATGAAGAAGTCGAAGGTCGTGGCCATCGCCCGCACGGTCCTCTTCCGACGGATGCGCACGGTCCTGATCAGACCGCACGGCAAGGGTCTGATCGCAACGACGCTGAACTACGACTACGAGGTCCGCTCGTCTGCGAAGGCTTTCGAAGAAATGCCGAAGATGAAAATCGTGGGCGAGATGCTTGATCTCGCAAAGCACATCATCTCGACGAAGAAGGGCGAGTTCGATCCTGCGACCTTCGATGACCGCTATGAAGCCGCCGTGGCGGAACTGGTGAAGGCGAAGATCGAAGGTAAGGCGCTTCCGAAGCGCAAGGAAGTCAAGGTCTCGAAACCGAACGACCTTCTTGCCGCGCTTCGAGAGAGTGCCAGGATGGTGAAGGCCGCGGAGAGCAAGCCGAAGCGGACGGCCGCCAATGCCAACGCCGGTTCCAGCCGCGACAAGGCCCGTCGCGCCTCGGGCAAATCCGCGGCGGCGCCGGCCGCGCAGCGTAAAGCGAGCTGAGGAGACCAGCCATGCCGCGCCCCTACTGGAAAGGCTATCTCAAGCTGTCGCTGGTTACATGTCCCGTGGCAATGAGTCCGGCGACAAGCGACAGCGAAAAGGTTCGCTTCCACACGCTCAACAGGGAAACAGGAAATCGTGTCGTCTCACAGTACGTCGACTCGGTGACGGGCAAGCCGGTGAAGGACGAAAACGAAGCCAAGGGCTACGCCCGCGGCGAGAACGACTACGTCATTCTGACGGACGACGACCTCGACTCCGTGGCTCTTGATACGGTGAAGACCATCGACATCGACAAGTTCGTGCCGGCCGAGAGCATCGAATGGGTCTATCTCGAGAAGCCCCATTACCTTATGCCCGACGACCCGGTCGGACATGAAGCGTTTGCCGTCATTCGAGATGCGATGGCATCGGACAAAGTCGTCGGCGTCTCGAAGCTCGTAAT
The DNA here is from genome assembly GCF_056406515.1 of Rhizobium sp. P1_B8. Taxonomy (NCBI): domain Bacteria; kingdom Pseudomonadati; phylum Pseudomonadota; class Alphaproteobacteria; order Hyphomicrobiales; family Rhizobiaceae; genus Rhizobium; species Rhizobium sp. P1_B8. Next base: position 5,583 of record NZ_JBFTZZ010000029.1, read on the forward strand.
CGGTCGTCGGGAGCGTGCGGTCGTTCTCGAACCTCGCGGCGAAGGCATCGTTCTCTGGACGCTGCGGTTCGGCGACGAAGTGCGTCCCGAGGAATCCTACTTCGAAGGAATCGATGAAGAGGCTGACCCCGAACTGATTCCGCTAGTCCAGCAGTTAATCAAGCAGAAGACCTCCCGGTGGTCCTCGGACATGGTCAGCGACCCGATCCAAGAAAGCCTGCTGAAGATCATTGCGGAGAAGAAGAGGGCTCTCAAGCCCGCCAAGAAGGCCGCGAAGGGCAAGCCGGACGCCACTCAGGGCTCGAATGTCGTGAACATCATGGACGCGTTGAAAAAGTCCGTGGCCGCAGAGCTGAAATCGGGCAAGGCCCGGTGACATCATGCACGACGTGAGCGCGATACCAATCATGGAAATTGCCGTGTCTTCGCCCGATCGAGAACACTTCGCAACGGCATCCACGATATCGGGCCTGATGGGCATCTTGATGTCGGAGAGATGGCCCAGGCATCTAAATGGTCCGACATGGCAGCACGCGCTTGCCTCATGTATGCGGTCGCCTCAAGGCGAATTGCAGCCCACGAGGGCGAGACAAGTTTTCGTGTCTGCAGCTCGAGCCGCCCATTTGAAGGTATTGCCCGACGACGAACAGCGGCTTCGGAGCCGTGCCGCGTCTCCGCGCCGGAAAGTCGTCGTGCGAAGACGTGAATTGGAAGCCGGATCGGTCGACGGGTGATCATTCTCCACCAGATGACGACCTGGACGAGCTCAGGCATTCTCATTTCTGGGTTTTCTGCTATCGTCCACAGGTCACGGGAGTAGGCGTCATGGCAGTGAGTTTGGTTCCGCATGCATTTTACTGGGCGAAGTCCTCGAAGTATTTCGACGGACAACCAACGATCGTTCGGGTCTCTACGGTCTTCGGGGAGGATCCTGACTATTGGACGCTGGCGCTCCTGGGAACCGATCAGCACGCCATGCCCGCGGACTTCGAGATCATCGCTCCGGCGGAGCTCCCAGAAGAATACCCTGTCCGGCAAGCCGCCGAGTGAGACCGTTTATCGGGCAAGCGACCGAAGGCTCTCGACGGGGCACCCTTTTTGTCGGGCGTTCACACCGCCAAACTGCCCGATGGAGAAATTTGCCATAACCCATCGGAACTTGCGGGAGGTTCGACGACGGGGCTGCCCTGCTCCCTCCAACCGATTTCGACCTCACCATCCCTCCGAACGCCAGACACGTCCAACGTCCCTGTACCCACCGAGAGCGCGCCGATACCGGTACCCGTCGCGCTCTTGCGTGATCTGCTCAGGGAATATGGATCGAGCGTGTCGTCCAACCGGATCCACCCCGCTCGCTGTAGGAACGTCGACTTTCGACCGGGTCGACCCAGTTTGAACCCTGGTGACGCGGCCAGCGTTGTTGGCAACGATACTGATGTCGTTAGATGGAACGCCTGCCTGCCCGCCCAACGGGCAAATAAAAAAGGCCGGGGCGAAATCGCACCGACCTTTCCAACATCGCTCTTCACACCAGTGCCAGTACATCCGTGGTCAAAAGCAGATAAGCGACTTCGGCAGTCGCGAACACTCGCGTGGAGCACTCACCAGCAACGCCGATGACCGTTAAATAGCGTCGGATTGTGTTTAATTCAAGTCGCCCGGCAAGAAGCTCCGCGAATCAGACGGACCGCCGTCTCGCCTGCACAACGGCCGATGGCCTGTCGGGAACTTATTGCGACCACCAAACCGGCAACAAGGTCACCGCGAACATTACCAGCACGAGGGCCAGGTAAACAGTCCATCCAATCGCCCGACGAAACGGTCTAGGCAGGCGGGTAATACGGACTAGCAGGCGATTTGCGAAGCCTGCCTCTGGGGGAACGTCTCCCTGCCCACGATTATTACGTCCGCTAGTCATTCGAGAGCTTTCAGTCAAACAAGTAAACGCTCGGGCGAAGTGGCCGCCCGGCGCACAGGAGTGTTGTCTGCTTGGGGTAAGCAACAATCGCCGAGCGACCGTATAAATAACCACCAAAGGCATTCAAAAGTTCCCACTATATAACGCTCCGCCGGAAGTGTATCCAAAGTTGTTTTTTCAGTTTATTTGAATAAAGGTAGAGAATTAAAGACGAGCGCAAACAGCCTTGTGGTCAAATCGAGCACAGAACGATCGCGCGAAAGGTTCCGCGATCGCGCAGTCCAGGCCCGGCTACCGACGAAGACGTCGAAAAGCTTCGTCAGAAGCTTCAGTATCTTACGCGAGCAAAGGTGAAGACGGAAATCGACGAATACTTCGCGAAGCCTCACGGCAAATTGGAGCGAGGGCCGATGCTAGGCTCGTTTACCTCACTGTCCATCTTCGCGTTTGATCTCGATAAACGGGGACAATCCCTTCAGGCTTGGGAGACCGGGCGGCGAAGACGAGGAAGCGGCCGACCGGGCCGCCCGGTAACAAACCTGATTGGTTTCGATCGGCTCCTTCCCCTACCCGAAAGGATTATCCGCATCCTGGACGGTTGCGAGACCGCTCGCCAGTTCATACGTTCTGTGATCCAACCTCACAGGAGCAGAAGATGCAGATCGACCTCACAGGCAAGACCGCGCTAGTCACGGGATCGACCGAAGGCATTGGATACGCGATCGTCCGCCAGCTCGCGAGGGCGGGCGCAGACGTGGTGGTCAACGGACGATCCGAAGAAAAGACCGCAAATGCCGCCGAACGCCTGAAAGGCGAAGGTGCCAGGGGAAGCGTGACCGCTGTCGCAGCCGATCTCGCAACCGCTAAAGGATGCGACGCACTCTTCGCCAAAGTTCCTCATGTGGACATCCTCATCAACAATGCGGGCATCTTTCAGCCGCTCGATTTCTTCGACGCGGACGACGAGGTATGGGACCGTCACTGGCAGGTGAACGTCATGTCCGCCGTCAGGCTTTCACGTGCATATCTACCCGGCATGCAGAAGATCGACTGGGGCCGCGTCATCTTCATCGCGTCGGAATCCGGCTTCAACATTCCGGTCGAGATGATCCACTACGGCGTCAGCAAGACGGCAGACATCGCCGTTGCCCGCGGCCTTGCCAAGCGCATGGCTGGCACGGGCGTCACGGTGAACTCCGTCCTCCCCGGCCCCACACTTTCCGAAGGCGTCGAGGCGATGCTCGCCGATGAGCGGGCGAAGACCGGGAAACCGATCGAGGAGGTCGCGGCGGACTTTGTCAAGAAGCACCGCGGCAGTTCGATCATCCAACGAGCTGCAAGCGTGGAGGAAGTCGCCAACCTCGTCACCTACCTGGCCTCCCCTTTGGCGTCCGCAACGACGGGCGCTTCGATGCGTGTGGACGGAGGGCTGATCGACACGCTCTGACTCCACCGACCTACCGCTGCAGGCGGTATGGCATGCCTACCAGCGCACCTACGACCCACCGATCGTGGGTGGTCGCCCAGACCAGTGACGCGACCAGCCCATTCGCCCTCGATCGTCGCGCGGCCTTCGAGTTCGAGGCCGAGCTCGCGAAAGAAGTCTATCGCCACCCCCAATGGCTTCGACGACGATCCCGATGTTGGCTTATCCTGGTGATACTACTCGTTGACGTGGAACACTGCTTATCCCATCTAGGGTTCATGCCGAAACACGAAAAGAACGATGTGGAGCTGGTCAGGACGTGGGTGCTGCCGCCATCAGCGACCCTGGGATCTTCGGTCCGCGTCAAGGGAATTCTCCTCGAGCTGCGGGCGCGGTTGCCGATCGCTTCGAAAAAGTCGCTGGATATCGAGCAAGGAGAACTCACGCTGGCGATGCCTGCAAGTGCCAAGGCAGAATTCCATGGCGCGGCGTCGGTTGTCGCCACTGCGCTGGAAGACATCGAAAGCATGCCTGTAATCCCGCGCGAGATCCAGGATATCCTGTCGATCAAGACGAGCGAGCGTCATCGCTGGCTCAAGGACGGCCGTCTGCCGAGCGCTGGCACGCGCACCGTGAAACTGCGCGGTCGAGCACGAAAGATCACCTTCCACGTGTTCGACCCGCGCGTCGTGGAAGACCTTCTCAATCGGGGCGTCGTCGATGAATGGCGGGAGGAGGATTTGGCGGCGACCGCGGAGAACCGACGCAGGGCAGCATACAAGGCGAAGCTGACGCGATCTCTGAAGAATGCTGGCAAGTCTTCTAAGACGATCGAACGACATCCGGACGATGCAGCGACGAAGCTGCGCGGCTGGGAAGAATTCAACGTCGACGGCCTTCTTCGGTGAACCCACCCCATATTCGCTGTCCTGGCGCCCAGGAGCACAAGCCTGTTTCACATTCAGGTTCCTGGAAATTCCTCGCCCTGACCTTCAACGTATCGATGTGCGGTCCCTGGTGAAGATGACTCGTGGCTGATGAATCGGCTTTGGTCCGCAGCGTGACCCCGGATTTTCAGGAGGAATTCTGCCATGGCTTCCCCGGCGATGCACATGAAGGTATGGAAACGTCTCGGTGAAATTTGAGGAGGATCGCATGGACCGCGGACAGGTGATCGCAGTCGCGACGGATGATAAACATCGGTTTTCGAAGAGGCAGATGAATGAGATCCACATCCTCGCGGGTCTCGGCGTCGAGGGCGACGCGCACCTGGGCGTGACCGTCAAGCACCGCTCCCGGATCCGGGCCGATCCCAGTCAGCCGAACCTGCGACAGGTTCATCTGATCCAGGCGGAGCTTTTGGACGAGCTTGCCGATCAAGGTTTCAAGGTTGGTCCGGCCGACCTGGGCGAAAACATTACCACCCGCGGCGTCGACCTTCTGGCGCTCCCGCGCGGAACGGTTCTGAAGCTCGGTGCGAACGTCGAGCTTCAGGTCACGGGGCTGCGCAATCCCTGCTCGCAGATCGACAACCTCCAGCCGGGACTTCTCAAAGCCGTCCTCGGCAGAGGACCGAACGGCGAACTCATTCGGAAGACCGGCGTCATGACGATCGTGCTCAAGGGCGGAGTCGTCGTTCCCGGCGACGCTATTGCCATCGAGTTTCCCGTCCCACCATTGCTTCCGCTCGAAGTCGTGTAGGGCGCCCGTATTGTTCATGAAGCACCCTCGCATCGACGTTCGAACGCCAGACGCCAGTTATTGCACATGATCCATTTTACCGGCGATACTCATTTCGGCGACCCGCGTGTCCTTCGTCTCGACAGACGTCCATTCTCCGACGTGGTCGAACACGATGACGCCCTGATCCGCACTTGGAACGAAACGGTCGGGCCTGACGACGAGGTTTGGCACCTGGGAGACTTCATGTCGGCAAGAGCGGGCGATTGTACCGAGCTGCTTGCCAGGTTGAACGGTCGAAAGCACCTGATCATCGGCAACAATGACCCGGCGACGACCACGAATTCGCCGGGCTGGGAAAGCGTGCAGCATTACGCGGAACTCCGCCACGAGGAACGTCATCTTATCCTGTGCCATTACGCTTTTCGAACCTGGAACCAGATGGGCAAGAAGTCGATCAATCTGCATGGCCACTCGCATGGCAGATTGAAGCCTCTTCCCCGCCAGTACGACGTCGGCGTCGATGGGCAGGGACTTCGCCCCGTCACGCTGGCGCTCCTTTTGACAAGGAAGCGTTTCGTCATGGGTGGAGGAGGCATTTTGGACGAATAGAGAAGGCGTGCAGCGAGGGCAAGCCGTTTCTCAGGCGCCAACGGCCGCTACCTGGTGGTGCGGTGTTGGAGCCGTTATGCTTTTGAGTGGACTCGAACTCTAGGCACCCCTTCCCATTCGTTCGGCCAAGCCACAAGGCACTTATCATCGGGCTCACGATGATGCCCCCGCGCAGGATGTGTCTGGGATAGCCGCCACCGCGACCCTCGCCTTCGTCGTCCTTTTTACATCCTCGATCTGGCTGTCGACAGGCAGAATTGTTCTGGGAAGTGAAAAACAAATGCCGTTGCTGGCCCGGCGATGCGGATCCGCAACCCTGCTGGTGTTCTCGGCCGTGCTGACCCTCAGCGCATTTTAACGGCACCAAGAATACCGCTACCGTCCTCATTGAAGTCTCACACCAGATTGACGAGCCGATCGGCAGTAGCCTGCAGATCGGCTCGACCCCGAACACTGTTCGTCGATGAACGATCATCGCTTCAATGGGCGGTCGAGGTCCGCCTTCGTGAAATGAGCATACATCTCGCGCAAGATCTCGTGGGCCTGAAGAAGGTCCCGGTTCCCTGCTCAAGAGCCTTCATCTTTCTGCAACATTACACAGCAGGCCTGCTCGTTTAAACGCAATCGCCCGCCCGAAGACGATCAGGCGGCTTCGGCGGAGAATCGCTCAAATAGCGGCTTGAGGCGGGGATGACGCGCTGCCTGGGGCGGGTGGATCTCAACCGTTCGACCGGATTTCGTCTCGCGCCGGAGCCATTCGCTGATGGTCTCCGCGCTCGTGTGATCAATGTAATGCAGGTGACTGCCGATGATACTGACTTTACGACCTTCAGGCAGCCCTTCGAGCGTATTAAGTAGCGCTGGCACGTCCTTGCAGGTGACCGCTCCGCGCAGCCGAACATGTATTTCGCCGTTGACTTCGGAATGCCGGATCGCCTGCTTTCGGCGCAGATAGGGAAGAACTTCGAGGATCGACAGCGCAAGTCCGAGCGCCACACCAACCAGCAAGTCCTGCAGGACGACCATCGCCACTGTGACGGCCCAGATTCCGACCGGCATGAGACCATGGTGTTCGAACAGGTGGCGCACATGATGAAGGCTGATCAGCCGCCAGCCGGTGACAATCAGGACAGCGGCGAGCGCCGTCAACGGTATCATTTCCAGAAGATCCGGCAAAAGCGCCACCAGGCCCAGGATCCATAGGCCATGCAATACTGCCGAGATTCGCGTGCGTGCCCCCGCCTGAATATTGGCCGATGACCGGACAATGACACCCGTGATAGGTAATGCACCGAGCAGGCCGCACAGTCCGTTGCCGACGCCCTGGGCAAACAGCTCCTTATTGAAGCGCGTGCGTCCGCCGTCATGCATCCGATCGACTGCCGCTGCCGAAAGAAGTGTTTCGGCGCTCGCAATGACGGCAATCATCAGGGTCGCCAAGATGACGCCGGGCTGCACCAAGTTGGCAAAATTCTCAGCGGTCGGCAGCGATATACTCTCAAGGAGTGAGGTAGGCACAGATACGTGGGCAATTGGGAGGTCGAGCGCGGTGGTCAGGACCGTGGCGGCTGCAACCCCGACAAGCGCCCCAGGAACGAGTGGCAGCGATTTGGGGCGAAATTTCTCCCAGCAGACCATCGCGAGGAGAGCGATGAGACCAACCAGCAGTGCGACGGCCTCGTTGGTCACGCTGGCGCCCGATAGTCTGCCGACGCTCTCGTCGAAAGCGGTGACATTCTCGATGCCTCCCGCCGCGGGCTTTGAGCCCATCAGAACATGGACCTGCCCGAGGATGATCAAAATGCCGATGCCGGCCAACATACCATGAACCACGGCTGGCGAAATTGCTCTGAACCAAGAGCCGATCCGGAGGAAACCCGCTATGATCTGCAGGAGACCGACGACGAGCAGGACCGGCCCCAGCAGGGCAATTCCATACTGGTCGACGAAGCCGAAGACGATGACGGTAAGACCAGCGGCAGGGCCTGAGACCTGAAGAGGCGAGCCCGCCAGAAGCCCGACAACGAGGCCACCTATGATACCGGAGACAAGTCCCATGGCCACGGGTACCCCGGAGGCGACGGCGATGCCCAGGCAGAGCGGAATGGCGACAAGAAAAACGACCAGAGACGAAGCCAGGTCGCGCGAAAATGCAGAGCTGTTTTTCATGATGTCACTATTCCCCGGCAAGCGTTGCAGAAACCCGCGGCATGACATGCGGGTGATTTCGCCCTGTGAAGGCGACTGGCAGCGCCTCACCCTCCTGCACCTCGGTAAAACTTGCCAAAGCCCCGTCATAGACTTGGACCTCGCCCGTCTCGATGTCGAAGAACCAGCCATGCAGGGTGATCTCGTTGGTCGCGAGCTTTGCAGCCACGGACGGATGCGTCTTTAAGTGGTCGAGCTGAACAACGACGTTTTCCATGCCCACTGCACGCACGCGTTCGGCTTCGGAAAGGTTGTCGGGATAGGCTTGGCAAACAATCGAAAAGGCGGCGTGACTGTGCCGCAGCCAGGCTGCGACATTCGGCATCGGTTCCAGCATTTCCGGCCGGCACAGCCCTTTCATCGCCCCGCAATCGGAGTGACCGCAAACGACAATGTCGCTGACACCTAACGCGAGGATAGCGTATTCGATAGCCGACGAGACGCCACCATTGAGGGTCGAAAAGGGCGGAACAATATTGCCTGCATTGCGGCAAACGAAGAGATCGCCGGGACCGGACTGCGTTATCGTTTCCGGCATTACGCGGCTGTCAGCACAAGATATCATCAAGGCATGTGGTTGCTGGCCTTCGCGAGCCAACTTGCGGTAAAGCGCCGAGTGACCAGGAAACACGGCGCCGCGAAAATTGGAGATACCTTTCAGGAGATCACCCATATTCGGATCCTCTTTCTAGCCGGACATCGGGTTGGGAGGTTGTCGCTCATCCGGCGGGTTGCAGAAGCGATCTTTTCGCAAGCGTAGATAAAGGGAAAGGAACTCCGAAAAAAAGAGCTCCACACCATATTGCAGCGCAACATTTTTTGAACGAGATGTGATCTGGCTAATTCCAACTCACGTCGCAGGTTATTTGCAAGACGGTCTGCCATGAGCAAATCAGATTCAAAGCTGCCGCACACGCAGTTCGTCCGGCCGCGACAACCGCATGTTTGTGGAAGCAGTGCTTTGGTGCGTACCGGCTCGCCCTGTCGCGACCCGCCGGAATGATTCGGCGAGTGTAACAATGTCTTCCGCCGTTTCAGCAGCGGGAGCCGGAAGGGTATCTCGTGGCGCACGTTCGCCGCTATCTCGCACGATCCAGACTTCGAATATGTGATCGATGAGCCCATCATCATCGGCGCCCATCAGCACGCTGGTGCACCAGCGGGGCGCCGCCAAGGGGCTGAGATACTGCTGGCCGGATCGGCTTTGGTCGCCCGCTGCCTCGCTCGGCCAGGTGGTTGCCAAAGTTGGGGTCTGAGTCAGACCCATCACGGCGGATATGCGCACAGAGCCAGGTTAAACGGCGACTGCCTCGTCAAGCTCATCGAATCGCTTTCGACGAAAGATGCCATGGCCATCGGGGCTGCTGGTCACACGGTCATGCTGTCTGTGCTGGCATACCAGACTTGTATAGGTTCCATTCGTGAGAAACGCTGCATGTGGCAAATCTGCATCTTTCTATCCCATGCCGTAACTTAGCCAGCCAAGGAATTGCTTTCCTCCAGCCATGCATTCACTCCGTCCGTTGTCCGTTCGTAGAACCTGCCCGGTCCCACCAATTCCTCAATCCCGGCAAGCCGCATGGCATCTCGTACGGGGTCCCGAACGTGGGAGAATGCGACGGTGACGCCCACGCTCCGAAGGTCCTTGATAAGGACAGAAAGCCCGTCCACTGCAGTCACGTCGATAAAGTTTACCGAGCTAAAGTCGAGCAGCGCGCATCTGACCTCGGGTCGTGCGCTCAGAGCTTCTTTCAACATGCCGGCCATTCGTCCGATGGTCGCGAAGAAAAGGTCACCGCCAGCTCTCCATATCAAGAGCCTGTCAAACGTCCTTGCGTCTGGATGGCGTTCCACATCCCGATAGGCCTCGACCCCTGGGACTTGACCAAGTTCGGCGCTGAGTGGGTGGCTTACGAGATAGATAAGCGTCAGGAGAGATAGCACGACTCCAAGCGCGATGCCCTGTGGCACGCCAAGGATCAACTCACCCGCAATGACAATGAGAACGTTCGCGAAAGACCAGCGGCTGCGCAAGAACAGCTGCCGTAAGTAGCTTGGCTTCGACAGATGCAGCATTGCCGCGATGACAACGGCCGCTAGCGCCGGTTGCGGCATCGTGCGGAAAAGCGGGGTCAAGAAAATCAGCGTTAGGAAGCAGAGCGCAGCGGCGACCAGGTTAGCTGCTTGGCTTCGTGCGCCTGCTGCCATTGCCACCGATGTCTTGGAGAGGCTGCCCACTACGAGGAAACCGCCGAAAAGCCCGCTTAACATGTTCGCGGGTCCGTGTGCGATGAGTTCCTGGTTCGGGTCAATCTCGGCGCCGCTTTCCAGTGCGGCCGCCTTGGCCGCCCCAAGAGCTTCCGCGTATCCGACCATCACGATCGCAAGCGCGCCTGGCGCAAGTTGCAACCATATTGCTGGATCAAGGTTTGGCTGGGCCAGACTTGGCAAGCCTGAGGGGATGTGGCCCGCTACATGCACGCCGAAAGCCTCTCCGCCAAGCACGCCGATGGCGATCGTGGCAACGGCCATGACGACGAGAGCTGCCGGTACGAGCGGCACCAGACGGCGAAGCAATAACATGGTAGCGAGCGAAAGCAGACCGGTTGCGGCAGGCGCAACATGGACGTCCGGCAGGTGTGCCAAGATGTTGGAGAGCTTGTCGAAAAAGTTCCCCGATCCGCCTTCGATACCAAGCAGATGAGGCACTTGGCCGATGATCGTCACGTAGACGAGACCTTCTATGAACCCCCGCATAACCGGCGCAGGAATAAAGCTGGCGATCCACCCCATCCGCATGAAACCAAAGATCAGGAAGAGAAAGCCGATCAGCACCGCCAGTGTTGACGTCAGCGAATTGAAATCCGCCGTCCCCTGGGTCGCGATGGCACCAACGGTCAACGCAGAGAGCAAACCGGTCGCCGTATCGGGTCCGACAACAAGCTGGCATGAGCTACCGAGAAGTGCGTAGGCAAGGAGTGCCGGGACTATCGTGTAAAGTCCCATGATCGGCGGGACACCGACGATACCGGCGTAAGCCATTCCTTCAGGAACCATGACCGCCCAGAGCGCGACACCGGCGAATACATCATGCGACAGCCAGTCATGCTGGTAGCCGCGGACCCAATTGACGATGGGTAGCGCGGAGTGGGCGGTAGGTTTGACACTGGGCTGTACCATAGGTCCTCGCAAGGTTTGGGAGTCTATCGGTTCCTAGCCACGACTACTCGTTGATCAAGGAAGCGACACCACTCTAGCTCCGCTCCTTGGCGATCAAATGCGGATCGAATTCCGCGGTCGTATCTTACTGTAACCTACTTCAAGAACTCGGCCACGGGGGATAGTCATCCTGATCGAAGATCAGCGGCACGCGCATCGTTATATGGAACGGCGATATGCTGCGAGCCTTTCTTCCTCTTGTCGATACCCATTGATGATCGCCAGGGTATTCTGGATGCATTAATCGACTGAAGGGACCGCTGCGGCGGTAGATGCCATGTCGATGAAGCATTGCACGCTGGGGATTGGAAACCGGCCTGTCCGGATATCGGTATGGGGCGGCAACAATGATCATTCTATGGCCCCAGAATTCTTTTCATGGTGGCTCGCTGCATCGAACGTGGCGTCAAGCGATTTGAAAAGGCAACGACGTTATTCATGAACCCGGCGATCACGGACGCTTTCCCCTGAGAGAGTGCTCGAAGGCCGCTTTCGGCGACTGGACGGGGCTTCATTGTCAAAAGGCGCAGTATGGGTGAGACCGGAGCCCCGGCAGCTGTATCGAAACCCGTTTCGGTGTGCCCTGGGCAAAGGCTGGTGACGACCACGCCTTGCCGACGGAGCTCTTCGTGCAGGGCTTCTCCAAACGCCAGTACATAAGACTTCGTCGCAGCGTAAGCAGCAAAGCTGGGAACCGGCTGAAGCGCAAGGAGACTTGCCACGAGAAGGATCTGGCCCGATCCCCGGGCGGCCATGTCACGTCCGAAAGCATAGCTCAGTTCGGTGAGCGCCGTGATGTTGAGCTGGATCATATCGGTGGTGCGCTCGATCGGTGTTTCGAGAAAATCGCCGTGCAACCCGTATCCGGCATTGTTCACCAGGATGTCGATCTGTAGCGACTTCTCATCCAGGCTGGTCTTCAAACGGGCAGCAGCGCCTGGAGCGGCAAGATCGATTGGCTCGACAACGATATCGACATCATGCTTCCGCCGAAGTTCGGCAGCGAGCTTCTCCATTGGCTCCCTGCGCCGGGCCGCGAGTACGAGATTGACTTTTTGCGCCGCGAGCAGTTCAGCAAATTCGAGGCCAAGGCCACTTGACGCACCGGTGATCAGGGCACGTTTTCCGGGAGCGCCATCAATTTTTTCCACGACGGAGATTTGCGTTCCCGTGTCAGCACTGTGTTGCATTCGTTTTCCTGTCAATTAACTGGACCTGACCCCCCATGTTTGATTCCCTCGGGGTTGATGGCGAATGGAGATATTCGAGCGCTTCACGCATCGATTGCTTTCAGAATAAAGTGGATCTGATCACGCAGACCTTCTTCGGTATCTACGCCGTCTCGGACCCCCTGCTCTATGAGAACAGGGTGGTAGAAGGGCATGAGGGCGTTCATCAGAGATCGGGCGGCCTTCGCCGCATCAACACGAAACGCGCCTGTGTCGATCCCATCATTTACAATCGCCTCGATGATCGCCACGAGATGCTTATTATGCGCACCGATGATCGCCCAGTTCTGTGCCGTTGCGGCGACAACCAGATCATGAACCGGCTTCTCGTGCAGGAAGGTGTTTTTCCGTTCCCTGTGAAGCTGATTGAAAAGTTCTACCAGCTTCTCGTAAGCCGGCCCCTCCATCTGTGCAATCGAAGCTGCAGACCGCATTGTTTGTCCGATGATGCGACCACAAATCGCCGTGTTGATCGCCGCCCTTGAAGGAAAAAAGCGATATATATTGGCGCTACTCATCCCGAGGTGGGATGCTATGTCGGCTACCGATGTCTTTTTGTACCCGATGCGCCGAAAGTGTTCTTCCGCCACATCGAGGATTCGCTCCCGCCAGAGATCGGTATGCGTTTCTGTACGGGTGCGGAGGGCTCGTCGGGTCGGGCACAACATTCCTACTCCGCAGCCAGTGCTATCGGCGGTTCGAGACGCTCAATGGCTTCCTCGTGGCTCTCTTCTTTTGCAGGCTTGATCCGGAACCACACCGCGTAAAGGGCTGGAAGGAAGAGCAGTATCATCACGGTCCCGGCTGCCGTTCCGCCAATCAGCGTATAGGCCATCGATCCCCAGAACACCGAATGCGTCAGCGGTATAAAGGCCAGTACGGCTGCGAGCGCGGTCAAGATGACAGGACGAGTCCGCTGGACGGTTGCTTCAATGACAGCGTGATAGTCGTCGAGACCTGCAGCCTGGTTCTCCTTGATCTGCTCCGTCAGGATCAGCGTGTTGCGCATGAGGATGCCGGCCAGTCCTATCAAACCGAGAATGGCGTTGAATCCAAAGGGTTGATTGAACAGAAGCAGCGCTGGGACCACGCCTGCAAGTCCAAGAGGCGCGGTCAACATGACCATCGTCATCGTCGAAAGGCTGCGTACCTGGAGGATGATGACAATCAACATGGCCGCGATCATCAACGGGAAGACTTGAACAAGTGCGACATTGGCCTTGAGCGATTCTTCGATGTTGCCGCCCATCTCAATGCGATATCCCACTGGAAGCGATGCGATAAGCGGCTGAAGGGCCTTCATCACCTGCTGGGAGACCTCCGGCGGCTGCGTCGCCTCGTTGATATCCGACCTGATCGTAATGACCGGTGTCCGATCGCGCCGTTTCAGGATCGGTTCCTCGAACCGGATTTCGGAATGCCCGATCTGATCGAGGGGAACCTGGCGACCATTCCGGCTCATCAGCGAAAAGTCGGCAAGGCGTGATGGATCGAGGCGGTTCTCGCCAGCACTGCGTGCGACGACGGGCACGTTGCGGATGTTGTCGCGCACCTGCGTGACAGGGATGCCGCTCAGCAGCAACTGCATCTGCTGGGCTGCCTCGGACGGTGAAAGACCGATCAGATTGAGCCGCTCCTGATCAGGGACAAAGCGCAACACAGGCGTTCGATTGCCCCAATCGCGATTGGCCTGACGGACATCGGGCACAGTTTTCATAATTGCCAGAGCTTGCTCGGAAATCTTATAGAGTTCCTCCTGATCCGGTCCCATGATCCGAAACTCGACCGGGAACGGCGTATAGGGACCGAATACGAGCTGCGTGACGCGTACGGATGCCTCTGGAACAAGGCCGTCAGAGATTGCGGCGCGAAGGCGATGCTTTAGCTCTTCTCGTGCATGCGCATCGGGCGTCAGCACGACAACCTTGGCGAAGGCGGGGTCGGGCAACTCGGGCGCCATGGCAAAGAAGAAGCGGGGAGCGCCCTGCCCTACATAGCTGGTGACGATTTTTGTTTCCGGCTGGGCCTGCAACCAGTCTTCGACCTTCTCCACCGCGGCCGTCGTGGTTTGAATGCTCGTACCTTCAGGCATGCGAACTTCGACGAGAACCTCAGGCCGGTCTGATGTCGGGAAAAACTGTTGTTTTACCCCTCCCATCCCGACGACCGAGACAGCCATCGTCACGCCGACCACGGCGCAGGTCATGAACTTATGGCGAACCGCAAACGCGATGAATGAGCGCAAGCGGCGATAGTTCGGCGTATCGTAGATGGCGTGGTGTCCACCTTCCACCGGTTTGATGTCAGGCAGCATCTTCACGCCGAGGTAGGGCGTAAAAGTCACCGCGACGATCCAGGAAACGATCAGGGCAAATCCCACGACCCAGAAGATGTTGCCGGCATATTCACCTGCAGTCGACTTGGCGAAACCAACGGGCATCAGTCCGATGATTGTGACGAGTGTGCCGGACAGCATCGGTGCCGCCGTGTGGCTCCAGGCATAAGCGGCCGCCTTAATGCGATCCATGCCCTCCTCCATCTTCACCACCATAACCTCAATGGCGATGATGGCGTCATCCACGAGAAGGCCCAGCGCAAGAATGAGCGCGCCGAGTGTGATGCGGTCGAAGAACCGACCGGTTTCCAGCATGATGAGGAAGACGACGGCGAGCGTCAGCGGCACGGCGAGTGCCACGACAATGCCAACGCGCCAGCCGAGTGCGACAAGGCTCACGAACAGCACGACGCCAAGCGCCATGGCGAACTTCAGCATGAATTCACCGACCGCCTCGTCGATATTGACGGCCTGATCGCTAACTTTTGTAAGGGTCATGCCCAACGGCAGTGTCTGCGCGATCGCGGCGGACCGGGCTTCAAGCGCCTTGCCGAGGTCAAGGCCATTCCAGCCCTGCTGCATTACGGCGCCCAACATCAAAACCGGTTCGCCATTGTGACGGATGACGTAAGTGGCCGGATCCTCATAGCCACGCCGTACATCCGCCAGATCGGAGAGTTTCACCGTTCGTCCACCTGCTACGATCGGCGTGTCGGCAATTGCCTGTACGCTATTATAGGCTCCGTCGAAACGGATGAAGACCTGTGGCCCGCGCGTGTCGATCGAGCCTGCGGGCGTCACCGTGTTCTGCCTCTGCAAGGCTGCGGCAACATCCTGCGCCGATATTCCAAGTGTCGCGAGCTTGGCATAGGAAAATTCGACGAATATCTCTTCGGGGCGCTCCCCGAGGATGTTGATTTTCTTGACGCCCGGAACATGCAGCAGATCCTGGCGGATGACCTCCGCCTGCCGAACGAGGTCCCGCATCGGCATCCCCTTCGCCTTCAATGCGTAAAGGCCGAAGCTCACGTCGGAATATTCATCATTGACAAAGGGACCCATGACGCCGGGCGGAAGATTTCGAGCCTCGTCGCCGAGCTTCTTGCGCGCTTGGTAGAACTCCTCTTCAACTGCGGACGCCGGAGTATTATCCTTGAGTGTGACTGTAAGGAATGCGTAGCCAGGCCGCGTCGTTGTTTCGACGCGGTCATACCAGGTGAGTTCCTGGATACGCTTCTCGAGTGGCTCTGCGACAAGATCCTGCATTTCACGCGCGGTGGCGCCCGGCCAAACTGAGGTTACCGTCAGGGTCTTGATGGTGAAGGAGGGATCCTCGGCGCGGCCCAATTTGACAAAGGCATAGACCCCGGCGGCGGCCAACAGGACAATAAAGAATAATGTAACGGCGCGTTCGCGAACCGCGATGGCGGAAAGATTGAAGCTCATTACTTTGTCACCTCTTGCTGCGCAGCCGTCCTGACGGTCGCGCCATTTTCCAGTAGATGCGCGCCCAGAGCGACAACCTGCTGACCAACCCCTATTCCGGTGACAAATGCCATTTCCTCGCCGATCCGCTTGATCTCGACAGGCTTGAAGTTCACGGTCGATGTGGCCCCGTTGACAACCCACACACCTGTCCGGCTGCCGTCGTCCAGGATGGCACCGACTGGTACGGCGACCTCCGATCGCCGGTTCGCGTCGAATATTTTGATCGTCACCGTCGAACCAAGCGGGGCAGAGGCAGCGGCGCCTTCGAGAACATACCGCGCCTCGTAGGTCCGGGTTTGCAGGTCGGCAGAATCGGAAATCTGTCGCAAAAGGGCTTTTCCACTTAGACCCTCGCCTCCATAGACACTGGCTTGCGCTTCGGATCCTGTCTCGGGCCGCAGGGTTTCCGGTAGCCAGACAACGGCTTCACGCGGCCCCGCCTGCGCCAGTTGAACCACCGTTTGTCCCGCTGACACCACCTGTCCCGGGTCTCCGAGCGTATCGACGACCGTTCCATCCGAGTCTGCAAGAAGAACGCTATAGGAGGCGGCGTTTTCCGCAACCTCGGCGTCCGCTTCAGCCGCGGCAAGCTGTGCCGAGGCCGTATCGAGGGCCGCTTTCGCTTGTTCATAACGCTGCGGGGTGGCGGCCAATCCATTTTTGACCAGCGCCGCATACCGTTTCTCGTCTGCTTGTGCTTGGATCAGGACAGCACGCGCTGCGGTAACCGTATTGCGCTTCGCCGTCAGAGCAAGCTGAAGATCGGTTTCATCGATGCGCATCAGAGCCTGGCCTTGCTTGACCTGCTGGCCCACATCGACCATCCGCTGAACGATCTTGCCCGGAACCCGAAAGCCCAGATTGCTCTGTACTCGCGAAGCAACCGTGCCGGTAAAAGATCGCTCTGCCGTTTCAGTCCTTGTCGCCTCTGCCACCCTGACCAGTGGCGAGGCAGTCCTTGGGTCCGCAGCCTCTGCCTCCGACTTAGGGGTTCCGAAAACCACGAAATAGGCACCGGCACCCGCCGCTGCCGCGAGGCCCACGAGAGTCAGGACATGTTTGCGTTTCATCTTAAGTTCTCTTCTTGACCAGCGATCCGGATGATTTAGATTGCGATCTAAATCTAATTGCGTTATAGATGTCAAATGAAATCTAATCGGAGATCAGTATGAGAGTGAGCCGGGCACAGGCCGAGGAGAACCGGGAAACGGTGATCAACGTCGCAAGCCGTCTGTTTCGAGAGCACGGCTTCGACGGTATTGGCCTCAAAGATCTGATGAAGGGGGCGGGCCTTACACAAGGTGGGTTCTATAAGCAGTTCTCGTCCAAGGACGATCTTGCAGCCCAGGCGTCCAGGCGCGCGCTGGAAAGCGCTACACGCAGATGGTCGACGGCGGCTGCGACAAGTTCCGATCCCCTCGAAGCAGTCATGGAGTTCTACCTCTCACCCGGACATCTTGGAGAAAAGGGTGACGGTTGCCCTCTAGTGGCGTTGGGATCGGACGCGGCGCGGCAGAGTGAAGAGGTCAGGCGTCCATTTGAGGATGGTATCCTCGCTCACTTTGAGGTGCTGGATGAGCTGATGGACGACGCCAAGAGCTCAAATCCCAGCGGCAAGGCGATGGCGATACTGTCTCTGATGGTGGGCGCCGTCACGCTGTCGCGCATCTTGCAGGATGAGAATTTGTCGCAAGGCATCCTCGACGCAGCCGCTGGCGAAGTCAGGCGCATTGCGCGCGGTGATGGCATCACCTAAAGACTATCGCTGGGTTCGGTGACCTGGTCCGGACGCCAAATATTGGGAAGGGTCTGGACGGTCGCATCGAGATCGACAACAACAGCGTCGACAGGACCATTCGGCCGATTGCCCTCAACCACAAGAACGCACTTTTGCCGGGCATGACGCGGGAGCGGACAACTGGGCGACCATCGCCTCGCTCATCGAGACGAGCAACTTAAATGACGTCGATCCGCTTGCGTATTTAACCAGCACCCTCACCGCCATCGCTAAAGGCCATGAGCAAAGGCGGATCGATTGCCTTCTTCCGTGGAGATACTCGACGCTCCATTGCAAAACGTAACCATCATCTTGGCGGACCCGGCGGATATGATCCTCCTACGGGTTTTCTGACACGACTTTTGACATGGTGCCACCTCAGGTTAGTGGGTTGAGGGAGCGATTCATCGCCACGACATCATCATGGGTGGGGCTCGGGCCGAGAGTTGCCATTTTGCTCGTGAGCTGTTCACGTTTCTTGGGTGCTTCACCCTTTACCGCCGCATTGAGTGCCCTGCGCATGGCGACTGCATCGTAATCGCAGCAATAGCCAGGCGTCGAGGGTTGCTGGCGCCAGGACTCTTCAAGCGTACCGCCATCAACCGGGTCGAATCCGACCTCGTTCACGATCCCCATAACAAGCTGCTTCGCTGCGTCATCATCTCCGGCGACCGCTACGGCCAGCCGACCGTCCGTCCCTTCAGGTTGACCCAGTTCCGCCAGAGAATGCGCAAGGATGTTGTTGAACGCCTTGATGACGGGACGGCCGATTTGTTTGGAGACCCACACGCTTTCGGCCTCGCCTGCATCAAGGTCGGCAATCTGCGGATCGCGCAGCCCCGGATAGTAGTTGCTGGTATCAACGACCGGCACGCTCGCGGGGACGTCTTTGAAGAGGTTTTTCGGCAGCCTTTCGATAGCGGGAAGCGGGATGGACATGATGACCAAATCCGCTCCGGAGATAGCTCCGTTCGTGTCGGTCGCCGTAGCTCCGATCTCCTCCGCAAAGGGCCGCACAGCGACCGCGCCTTTGGAGTTGGCCACCCTGACCTCATGCCCCGCAGACGCGAGTTTGCGAGCTATGGTGCCGCCGATGTTGCCAATGCCAATTATGCCGATTTTCATGCTGATGCTCCTGTTGTTCTGCACCACAAGATAGTAGATACTGCAGTATCAACAAGAACTGACTGATAAGTGGGTTACCCACCAAAAGGTAAGTATGGCAGCGGATCGTGACTGGAAGTGCGGAGACCCGCAACAGCATCTCAAATGGGCGGAAGCGACTACGGACGCCCTGCGTGTGCTGGAAGGCAAGTGGAAGATCGTGATCATCTGCCAACTGTTCGGAGCGAAAGAGGCTCTTCGCTTTTCCGAACTCGAACGGCGCTGCGCAGGCGTGAACCAGAAGATGCTCATCCAGCAACTGAAGGAACTGGAAAAGGACGGAATCGTGACCCGTACCGTGTATCCTCAGGTGCCGCCGAAGGTGGAATACGAGCTGACCGAGATGGGCAAAGCCCTGGGACCCTCGATGGCCGAACTTGTTGACTGGGCCTACATGCGCAGGGAGCGACTGGCGGAAAGAGCGACCTGACAACATTGTAGGGTTAGGATGCCGCCTACGCTTACTAGGCGGGGCATGCGTCTTTCTGGCACGAATGGGAATGCCTCTTTGTCAATGCATGTATAGACATCGTTCTTGAACGATGGTTCTATCCTGCAGAAGCAAGGGGATCATCATGGCCAATAAGATGTTCGATCTGGCAGGAAGAGTGGCAGTTGTAACCGGTGCCAGCCGCGGCCTGGGCCAATGGATTGCGCTGGCGCTTGCCGAAGCGGGTGCCGATGTCTGCGTTACGGCACGCGATCAAAATTCGCTGAGCGAAACCAAAGAGATGATTGAGGCCCTTAACAGGACCTGCATCACGAGCGCCCAGGATGTGACAGACATCTCGTCCATCGACGAGACGCTAAGCAAGTTCGAAAACATCACTGGCGCTGTCGACATCCTTGTCAACAATGCCGGCTACGAACAGACTTCTCCCTCGCTCGAGGTCGATGAACAGATCTGGGACAAGATCATCGGCACCAACCTCAAGGGCGCGTTCTTCTGGTCGCAGGCCGCAGCACGCCGGATGTCGCGCCGACCCCACGGTGGAAGCATAATCAATCTCTGCTCCCTCACGTCCTACGTCGGTATCCCGACCGCTGTGCCCTACGGCTCCTCGAAGTCGGGACTGCTGGGTATGACGCGCGCGCTTTCGGCGGAATGGGCGCCGCTAGGGATCCGCGTAAATGCGGTGGCTCCGGGCTATTTCCGAACAGCGATGACCGAAGGGTTTTATCAGGACAAGGGCTGGTCTGCGAAAATGCTCGACAAGATCCCACAGAAGCGGTTCGGTGATGGTTCCGACATCGGCGGCGCCGTCGTCTTCCTTGCAAGTGGCGCATCGGCCTACATTACCGGCCAATGCATTCCTGTCGACGGCGGCTTTCTGGCATCGATATAGAAACGGAAATTGACGCTTGACAGCACGGGAATGATAATATTGTCTATAGATGTATAGACAACTCTAGACAATAAAACGGGAACGAAGTCTTCGACTTCCTGGGAATTTGCCGGATAACCATATCCGGCATCCTCGCACGAACAGCTTGCAGGGTATTGCCCGGTTGCCACCGACTTGCGGTGCGTTTCCGCATGACCTGTAGGGACGATATATCGTCGCGCCGGCAGGGCGCGGACGACAGCGGCTGTCAGCGCCTCTGTGCGCCAATAAGGGTATGAGCAATGACCGACGTCACCTTTCATGAATATTCCAATCTTGGACCGGATGAGCAGGCCGCACTCTTGCGACGGTCCGAAACAGACATCTCGGGCTTCATCGAGAAGGTGGCACCAATCCTTGAGGCCGTGCGCACCGAGGGTGACCGCGCCGTTGCCCGCTTCGGCCGCGACCTCGACAAGGCAAATATTACAGAAGCAACGATCAAAGCAACGGAGGCGGAATTCGATGCGGCTTTCAAGCTCGTTAGCGAGGATGTGATCGAGGCCATCACCTTCGGCATTGAGAATATTCGCAATTTTCATGAAGAGCAGAAGCCTGAAGCCATGTGGCTGAAGGAGATCAAGCCAGGCGCCTTTGCCGGCGACCGCTTCACCCCGATCAAGTCCGCCGCGCTTTACGTTCCACGCGGCAAAGGTTCGTTTCCGTCGGTCACGATGATGACCTCCGTCCCGGCCGTCGTGGCAGGTGTTCCCAATCTGGCGATCGTCACTCCGCCTGCCCCGGACGGTAGCGTGGACGCCGCAACGCTGGTGGCAGCGCGTCTGGCCGGTGTGGAAACTGTCTACAAGGTAGGAGGCGCTCAGGCAGTCGCAGCTGTTGCCTACGGGACGGAAACGATCAAGCCGGCACTGAAGATCGTTGGACCGGGAAGCCCTTGGGTGGTCGCAGCCAAGCGGAGCCTGTCAGGTATCATCGACACAGGCCTGCCTGCTGGCCCTTCGGAAGCGATCATTTTCGCGGACGACACTGTCCATGGCGGCCTTGCCGCGCTCGATCTCCTGATCGAGGCCGAGCATGGTCCCGACTCTTCCGCCTATCTCGTGACCCATAGCCGCCGCGTGGCCGAGGAGGCCCTCGCCGCGCTGCCGGAGCATTGGGCACGTATGACCGAACAGCGGGTTCAGTTTTCGAGCGCTGTCCTTTCAGGCAAATGCGGTGGGATCATCCTCACCTCCTCGATCGAGGAAAGCTACGATTTCGTCAACGCCTACGCGCCGGAGCATCTCGAAATCCTCTCGCAGGATCCCTTCGCCCATCTCGGAAAGATCACCGAGGCTGCAGAAATCCTCATGGGTCCGCATACGCCTGTCAGCATCGCCAATTTCTGCCTCGGTCCAAATGCCGTGCTGCCGACGAGCCGCTGGGCGCGCACGTTCGGCCCGCTGTCGGTGACCGATTTTGTGAAGCGCAGCTCGATCGGCTACGTGACAGCGTCGGCCTATCCCGAGTTTGCGAAGCGTGCCCACAAGCTGGCGGAATATGAAGGCTTCTCATCCCACGCGCACGCAGTCTCGGCGGTCCGCGACAACTATCTGCCAAAGCGAGGCTGACAGGATGAAGGCGGTTCGGCTTTACGACGCGTTTGATCTCAGGGTCGAGGAAGTCGACAAACCTCTGTCGCCGCCCGCGGGCTACGTGACGATCGACGTTCGCGCCGCGGGCATCTGCGGCTCGGACGTTCACAACTACCGAACCGGTCAATGGATCAGCAGGCGCCCATCCACCGCTGGACACGAGTTTTGCGGGCGCGTTTCCGCGCTTGGTGAGGGTGTCGAAGGTCTCGCGATCGGTGACCTCGTCGCAGCTGACTCCCGCTTTTACTGTGGCCAATGCGAACCATGCAGATCAGGCCGCACCAATATCTGCGAACATCTCGGTTTCGTCGGCGAGGTATGCGACGGAGGATTTGCGGAGCAGGCCCAACTACCCGCTCGTCTGGTTTTCAAACACGAGCCGTCACTTGATCCTGCAGTGGCGGCCATGGCCGAACCTTTGGCTGTCGCCCTTCATGCGATACGACGGCTTAACCCACCCCAAGGCGAGGCGATTCTCCTAGTCGGCTGCGGGACGATAGGCGGTCTCTGCGGTTTGCTGCTTTCACATCTCCACGATGGAAAGTTGTTGTTTGCGGATTTGAATGGCAGCCGTGCCGAGATGGTGGCCGCAATTTGCGGAGGATCGGTGGTCGCACTGGATAAGTCGCAAGCAAGAACCGCACTCGGCGACGCGCGACTGCGTTACGCGGTGGATGCAACGGGAAGTACAAAAGCCATCGCGCAAGGCATCGAACTTCTGGACGGGGGCGGCGCCTTCGCTCTTGTGGGTATTAGTCATGGGAAACTGGATCTGGATCCCAATGTCCTCGTCGAGCGTGAGATTTCCCTGATTGGCTGCCATGCCTTTGAAGACGAACTCGCCGATGCCATCGCGATGTTGCCAAAGCTGCAGCCTGCACTTCTGCAATTTAGCGAGATCCTGAACTCACTCGACGGAATTCCTGATGCATACCACCGACTGATCGATGGTCGTTCAACCAAAATAAAGACGATCATTCGAATAGCCGATTGATCGAGCACACGCCTCGGCGTGAGACGGAGATAGAAATTGCCCGGCCTTTCAAACACCGCGCTGCCGCTCTACGAAAAGGTCAAGGACTTCGTGCTCGACAATATCGGGAACGGCAACTGGCCACAGAACGAGAAGCTTCCGTCCGAGCACGAGTTGACGTCTTCGCTCGGCGTTTCTCGCATGACGGTCCATCGCGCGCTTCGTGAACTGACCGCCGAAGGCTATCTGCGCAGGGTCCAGGGGGTCGGGACGTTCGTCTCGCCTCCCAAAGCACAGTCGACACTCATCGAGATCAGCAACATCATCAGCGAGATCAAGGCGCGTGGAAGCCAACACCGCGCGGAGGTGATCCTGCTCGAGCGGATCGAGCGGCCGGATCAAATGCTATTGGACGCGTTCGAGTTCAGAAAGCTTTGCCCCGTCGATCACTCGATGGTCGTTCACTACGAGAATGGCGTCCCTGTTCAGCTGGAGGAGCGCTATGTCAATACAGAGCTGGTAAAGAACTATCTCGATCAGGATTTTACGTCCATCGGCACCTACGATTACCTTCAGCACAGCACACCCCTAACCGAAGTCGAGCATCTCATCAGCGCCATCCCGGCGACGGAGAGACATGCACGCCTCCTGCACATTCGTGAGCGCGATAGCTGCCTGGTCCTCAACCGAAAAACGTGGACGGGGCAGGCGATCGCAACGGTCAATACCTTCACCTATGTCGGCAGCCGCTATTCGCTTGGCAGCAGATACTTACCGCCCAAAAAATGAAAACCTTCGCGTCATTGCAGGAGTGAGAGAGCATGGGGCAGCCCAACAGTCGGACGGCAGCCATACGGGAAAATGCCAAGAGGGGCGACGGCAGTGCCGAAGCTCTTCTTGCCGACCTGTTGCGAGATCTGTTTGGGGTCGACGCACGCGATCTGGCGATCAACCACGATCAATACAGCCTCAATTCACTGAATGGCTTCTTCGAGGCCGACGGAAAGCCCTACTTCTTCAAATTCCATCAGGAGGAAAACGAGGAGGAGATGAGCGGTGAGTACTATCGCGCCGACATTCTTGCCAAGGCCGGCCTGCCGGTAGATCAGCCGCTTATGATGTCGACCCTTCCAGGCGAGCAGATCCTCGTCTACAGGCGCAGGACCGATCCGCGCTTTTCCGATGCTCTGCGTACCCTCGACGGGCTTCATGATGAGCAAATGGCACGCCAGGCCGTGGATGCGGAGCGCCGGCTCAATGAGACCGTCCTATCGGTCTATCTGAGGACGTTGCATCCTGTCACTCCAGATGCGGTCATGAAGGAGCCGGTTCATCGCCTGTTCCGCGATCGACTGGTGACAGCCCCGAAAGGGACCTACCCTGGAGGGCGGCTGGAGAGTTTTTATGTCGGCAAGACATTTGACTTTCCAGGCGTCACGCTTTCCTGGGATTCGCTCTCGAAAGCCCGCTTTGTCATCAATGGCATCGAGTATAGCGAAACTCTCGGCCAACTTTTCGACGCCGCGCATGAAAGACTGAACCCTGTCCGTCTGGCCGATAGTGGCGGGGTGACGGCACACGGCGACGCTCATAACGCCAATGTCTGGTTCGAACGGCGCGAAGGGCGCGCGAGCCTGTCCTTCTTTGACCCAGCCTTTGCCGGCGAGCACATCCCGACGCTTCTGGCGGAGGTGAAGACGACCTTCCACAATATCCTCGCCCATCCCTACTGGCTCTACGATCCGGCTCTTGCCGAACAGAAATTCAAGGCCACAGCCAACTACGAGAACGGCCGTCTCTTTGCGGATTTCGATTGGAAGCTGACCCCGGTTCGCAAGGCGCTTTTGGAAACGAAGGCCGAAGCAATGTGGAAGCCATTGCTTGCCGCCCTCAAACAGCGCGACATGCTTCCTCAAGACTGGCGAAAAGTTGTCCGGCTCGGGCTTTTCCTATGCCCGACGCTTGTCATGAACCTGCGCGCAGGTGCGACAAGCCACAATCCGACATCCTCCCTGATCGGGCTTTCTGTGGCCATGATGGTCGGCTCGGAGCCTGATGAGGGCGAGGACCTGATGACCCGCTTCCTCGCAACGATAGATCCGGAGGGGTAGATCGTGACGATCGTCAATATCGATGACCTCCGGCTGGCCGCTCGCAAGCGATTGCCGAAGCTCTTCTTTGACTACATCGACGGCGGCTCCTTTGCGGAGGAAACCTATCGTCGAAACAGGGACGATTTCTCGCTTTTGCAACTGCGTCAGAACGTTCTCTGCAACTATGCCGAGCCTGATCTGGCGACCGAATACCTCGGGCAACGCAATCCTCTTCCATTCATGCTGGGGCCGGTCGGCTTTCTTGGCCTTTACACGAGAAACGGAGAACAAAAGGCAGCCTGTGCCGCTCACGCTGCCGGCATCCCCTTCTGTCTTTCGACCTTCTCGATCGCGTCGCTGGCAGACCTCCGGCAGGCGACAGACGGTGTGCTACATTTTCAGCTTTACGTGCTCGACGACCGCGCGCTTTGCGAGGAGTTTCTAAGCGCTGCGGAAGAGGCCGGTGTCGAGGCGCTGTACGTGACCGTCGATACGGCCATCACCGCCATCCGCGAACGTGATGTGCGAAACGGCTTCCGATCTCTTACGCGTGTCACACCTCGACTGTTCGCCAGTCTATGCCGGAAGCCTGGCTGGTTGTTCGATATCGGTCGCGGCGGCATGCCCTCCGTTCGGGCGGTCGAGCATCGCACCGACTTCGGGAGGGGAGCGCTCGAACAGGCCGCCAATCTTTCCAGGCGCATCGACAAAAGGCTCGCATGGAAGGACATCGAGGCATTGCGCGACCGGTGGAAAGGCAAACTGATTATTAAGGGCATCCTTTCACCTGAGGATGCCAAAAAGGCACAGGCGATCGGCGTCGACGGCATTGTGATCTCGAACCATGGCGGTCGCCAACTCGATGGCGCCATGAGCACGATTGCAGCGCTTCCCGACATCCGGGCCGCAGTCGGACCGGATTTCACGCTGATGCTCGACGGGGGCGTGCGAAGGGGAAGCGATATTGTCAAGGCACTTGGAATGGGCGCCGATGGTGTCATGTTGGGTCGGGCCTATACCTACGGTCTCGCAGCTAAAGGCCAGGCCGGCGTCGACCGTGCGATCGAGACATTACGCCGGGAGATCTCGATTACCTTGGCTTTGATGGGCGTGAGCTCCATCGCCGACTTAAAGGAACGTGGCTCGCACCTCATACTCAAACAGTAACCGCTAACGCCGGCGAAAGGAGACAAGTACGCAATGTCCGCCACCAAGAGCTTGATGGTCGGGCGTCAAACCTAAGAAGATGCAAGCTTTGTGATCCGTTAAAATCATCAAAAGAGGGGTTCCCAATGAACTACAAATCCATCAGCAAGCAGTTTTCCCGCGCAGCGATCGCGCTCGGGATCGTCGGCATTCTTGCCAGTGCGCAGGCTAACGCCCAGGATCAAATCCCGTCCAAACCGGAGCCGGGTACCTTCAAGATCGGCATCGAGCCCTGGCTCGGTTACGGTCAATGGCACGTCGCCGCCAGCAAGGACTTGTTCAAGAAAGCAGGCCTTGAGGATGTCGAACTTGTCAACTTCAGCGAAGACAAGGACATCAACGCGGCACTTGCCAGCGGTCAGCTCGACGCTGCCAATATCGCCACGCATACGGCCATGGCCATGGTTGCCGCCGGCCTGCCGGTGAAGATCGTCTCGCTTCTTGATTTCAGCCTGAAGGCGGACGCGATCCTGGCCGGAAGCGACATCAAGAGCGTCGCTGACCTCAAGGGTAAGAACATCGCCTTCGAGGAAGGCACGACAAGCGACATCCTGCTGAACTACGCGCTTGCCAGCAACGGTATGACGATCGACGATATCGTCCGCGTGCCGATGCCGGCAGCTGATGCTGGAACGGCACTGATTGCAGGCCGTGTTCCCGTCGCGGTCACCTACGAGCCCTACATTTCAACGGCGCTGGCCCAGGACAAGAATATCAAGCTGCTTTTTGAAGCCGGCAAGGATCCGGGCCTAGTCTCCGACGTTCTCGTCGTTCGCGAGGAGGTGCTGAAGCAGAAGCCTGGGCAGGTTCTGGCCATGATCAAGGCCTGGGACATGGCTCTGGCCGACTACAAGGCCAATACCGAGGAGGACCGCACCATCATCTCGAAGGCCGTAGGCGCCTCCCCGGATGATCTGAAAACGGCTTTCGACGGTGTCCAATACTACAGCTCTGCCGAAGCAGCCAAGGCCTTTGCCGGTGACTTCAAGACCAAGACCTTCGCCGACGTTCTGAAGGCGGCCAAAACAGCCGGCCTCGTGACCCAGGACGTTTCCGCCGACAGCATGATCGACACATCGTTTGTCGATGCAGCGAACAAGTGACCTCTGGCCACCAACGGGACCGTAATGTCTAGCTCAGAATTGTCGTCCACAACGAAAGAAAGGTCCCGCGCGCCATCGCGCGCGGGCGTCGGTAGACCACCTGGTGCCTTTCGGATCGGGGATCTGATCAGCGGCCGGTCGTTTTTTCTGATTGCCGTTGCCGTCTTTGCGCTGCTGTTTGCCGTGTGGTGGGTTGCTACCATCACCGGCTGGGTGAAACCGATTTTTCTGCCCTCGCCCGGAGCGGTGTGGGCCAAGATGATGGAACTGGCGGTCGATGGCACGCTGTGGACGGATGCCGGGATCAGCATCTATCGCATGCTCGTCGGATTTCTTATTGCATCGGCCCTGGCGATCCCGATCGGGATCATGATCGGCTGTTTCAAGACGTGGGAAGCGGCTATTGAGCCCTTTGTCGACTTCGTTCGTTACATGCCGGTTGTCGCCTTCGTTCCGCTGACCATACTGTGGGCAGGAACAAGCGATATCCAGAAGTTCGTCATCATCTTTATCGGAACCTTCTTCCAGCAGGTACTGATGGTCATGGACAGCGTCAAGCGTGTGCCGACCGACTTCGTCGGACTGGGCCGTACGCTCGGAATGTCAGAAACCAGGATCCTGCGCCGCATCGTCCTGCCGTCTGCCCTCCCCGGCATCTGGGACACGCTGCGCATCAGCCTCGGCTGGGCCTGGACCTGGCTTGTGCTGGCAGAACTTGTGGCGGCGACGTCCGGCCTCGGCTATCGGATCGTCGTCTCTCAGCGATATTTCCAGACGCAGACGATCATTGGTTACATCCTGCTCCTTGGCTTGCTCGGTCTGATCACAGACCAAAGCATGAAGGCCCTGGAGCGCATCTTCTTCCGTTACGCTGCAAGGCATTGAGATGAGCGAACCCAAACTAAAGATCGAGGGTCTGAACAAATGGTATGGTGGCAGGAAGAGCCCCGTCCACGCCCTCAGCGGTATCGACCTGGAACTCGCTGACAACGAATTCGTCTCCTTGGTCGGTGCTTCCGGCTGCGGCAAGAGTACGCTGCTGTCGATCGTCGCCGGACTTCAGGGCTTCGACAATGGCCTTCTTCTGACGGATGGAGCGCCGATCGTCGGTCCCGGGCTCGATCGCGGCGTTGTCTTCCAATCCTACACGCTGTTGCCGTGGCTGACCGCGCAGCAGAATGTTGAATTCGCCCTGCAGGCGGCCGGGTTGCCGACTGCCGAGTGCCGGGATGTCGCCCGCCACCACATTGAACTGGTGAAGCTCACCAAGTTCGCCGATGCATTTCCGTCGCAACTGTCGGGTGGCATGAAGCAGCGCGTCGCCATTGCACGTGCCCTGTCCTATCGACCGAAAATGCTATTGATGGATGAGCCGTTCGGCGCGCTCGACGCTCTGACCCGACACCAGATGCAGGAACTGCTGACCCAAATCTGGGAAGAGCATCGGCTGACCGTCCTGTTCGTCACGCACGATGTCGAAGAAGCCGTCTATCTGTCCGACCGAATTGTGGCGATGAGCATCAATCCGGGACGCATCAACGCGACTTTCCACGTCGGGCTTTCCCGTCCACGAAACCAGGACATGATTGCAACGTCGGAATTCGTTGCTCTTCAAAAGCAGGTTCTTGCCGCAATACGCTCCGGGTCGCAAAGCGAGTTCGAGCATTGATTCAGCCGACGCGGGGCAGCGTCTCCGCATTCGACCTTAATTCAAAGGAAAAGCCGTGTTCGAAACCCTCACTGCCGCGCCGCCAGACAAGATCCTCAGCCTCTCGGCTCTGTACAGAAATGACGCACGGCCGACGAAAATGGATCTCGGCGTCGGCGTCTACAAGGATTCGCAGGGTGCGACCGTCATCATGCGGGCCGTGCGTGACGCTGAGAAGCGCCTCTATGAAAGCCAGACGAGCAAGACCTATGTCGGCATGGCAGGCGATGAGGGTTTCAACAAGGCCATGCTGAAGCTGGTCTTTGGCGAGAAGGCCGATCTCTCGCGCATGTTCGCCTGCCAGACAGCGGGCGGCTCGGGCGCACTCCGCACGATCGCCGACCTATTGGTAAAGGCCCGGCCGGACGCCACCGTCTGGCTCTCCGACCCGACCTGGGTGAATCATGTACCGATCCTGAAGGCTGCAGGCCTCAATATCGCGACCTATCCCTATTTCGATCCCGCCAGCGGCACGGTGAAGGCCGAGGCCATGCTCAAGGGATTGAAGCAGGCAAAGGCCGGCGACATCATTCTGGTGCATGGCTGCTGCCACAACCCGACCGGCGCCAATCTGACGATCGAGCAATGGGGTCTAGTCGCGGATCTTCTCGTCGAAGGCGACCTTTTTCCCTTCATCGATCTTGCCTATCAAGGCTTCGGCGACGGTTTGGAGGCAGATGCCGCCGCCGTTCGCCTGCTCGCAAGCAAGGTGCCGGAAATGGCTGTCGCCACCTCCTGCTCGAAGAACTTTTCGGTCTACCGCGACCGCGTCGGCGCCGTCATCCTGATGGGCAGGGACGCAGAAAGTGTAAAGATCGCTGGCAGTCAGGCGCTCGCCACCACTCGCGTGCTGTATTCCATGCCGCCGGACCATGCCGCCGCCGCCGTCCGCCTTATCCTCGAGGACGATGCACTGCGCGCCGACTGGAAGTCCGAACTAGAAGCTATGCGGCTTCGTATGCTCAACCTGCGAAAGGGCTTTGCCGAAGCGCTCCGTCGCCAGTCCAACACCTCGCGCTTCGACTTTATTGCCGACCACCGGGGTATGTTCTCGCGGCTCGGCCTGACCGAAGCGCAGGTCGACCGCCTGCGAGATGAGTTCGGCATCTATATGGTTGGTGATTCCCGCTTCAATGTCGCGGGCCTCAGGGAAGACCGGCTCGACGACCTCGCCAAGGCTGTTGTTTCGGTGCTCTGAGCCCAAGGACCTGCCAGTTCAGTGGGCGAAGCTGTGGGCGTCTTCTGCTAACTTGAACGGGTCAATCTGCACATTGAAGCGTCAACGCCATTCGCTATCGCAGAACGCGTTCTGAAACGGTGCGACACGGCCGTGATGCCTGGATGAACGGCAAGCCACGCTTCCGCCGTTGCCATCTCGCGGTCGGGCAACAACCCCACGATGCTCCGCCTCTCTAGATCACAGACTATGCTGCCGTAGCGGCAGCTGCGACGCCAGGCCCAGTCACAGATGCCAATGACATTCAGCGTTTCCGTTGGAGCGCGCGTGCGCCGACGGACGACGCGGAGCAACCCTTGAAGCGCAGTTTGGAGCACCCCTGCACCTTGCAACAACAAGGGTGTTTCACTGAGCGAAAAGGACGAACGTCACCCCAAAGGTATTTCGAAAATTAGAGAAGATCTGGGTGACCTGGCTGGAGGCTAGGGCGCGAGCGATTTCCAGCGTTCTGAGGCTTGCAATCCGCCAATCTTCGGGACGCGCTGGCGTCTTGCCGGGTTCCGGATTTCGTCGGGGGGCACCTGGAAATAACGATCACTTTCTCAACCGAGATCGGCCAGCTCGTACCCTTCGATATCTTCATCCCGGAAATCATCTAGGGATGATGGGATTCCCTCATTTCCCTCAACATTCTTTCAAGAATGCAAGTGAGCTCCTCGCCAGAATGATGGATTGCTGCGGAATTTCGCGTAGAGATTCGTGAAGCGGTCAATTTCGCTCCACCGGAAAAACGGAACTCAGGAGGAGATAGCGAATGCCATCCACGCGCTTTGCGCTCACTTGAAGGATTCGGCCAGCGCGGTGAAACCGAAAAGGCTCAACTGAAGCGCTGAGCCACACGAGTCCGGCGCTTATGGGGCGTTGGCGGCCGCGTCGGCGCTTTGAAACTGTGTGTCAGAGCGGTGAGTAACGAGATCGATCGCGAGATAGAATAGGCTTCAGAGCAAATGCCTGGAGTTCCGGCGTGAGGAGGGTGCAGCCGGGCACCGCTTTGTGGAGGAAGTAAAATGAAAAAGTTTATCCTGGGCACTGCGATGGCGCTCGTCATGTCGACGRCGGCTCACGCGGAAACTGTCGGCGTCTCGATGGCGAAATTCGACGACAATTTCCTGACGGTTCTGCGYAACGGCATGACCGATTATGCAAAGACACTCAGCGGTGTGACGCTGCAGGTCGAAGACGCACAGAACGAYGTTTCCAAGCAGCAGAGCCAGATCCAGAATTTCATCGCCTCCAAGGTCGATGCAATCATCGTCAACCCTGTCGATACCGATGCRACCACGGCAATGTCGAAGCTCGCGGCCGATGCCGGCATTCCGCTGGTTTACGTCAACCGTCAGCCGGTCAACGTCGACACGCTGCCGGACAAGCAGGCCTTCGTCGCTTCCAACGAGCAGGAATCCGGCACGCTGGAAACCAAGGAAATCTGCCGCATTCTCGGCGGCAAGGGCAAGGCCGTCGTGATCATGGGMGAGCTCTCCAACCAGGCTGCGCGCATGCGGACCCAGGACGTTCACGACGTCATCAAGACGGATGAATGCAAGGGCCTGGAGATCGTCGAAGAGCAGACGGCGAACTGGGACCGCACCCAGGGCGCCGACCTGATGACCAACTGGCTCTCCAGCGGCATCGAATTCGACGCCGTGATYTCCAACAACGACGAAATGGCGATTGGCGCCATCCAGGCGCTGAAGGCAGCCGGCAAGGATATGACCAAGGTTGTCGTCGGCGGYGTCGACGCCACGCAGGACGCGCTTGCCGCCATGCAGGCGGGTGATCTCGACGTCACGGTGTTCCAGGATGCCGCCGGCCAGGGCAAGGGCTCGCTCGATGCAGCGCTCAAGCTCGCCAAGGGCGAAAAGATCGACAAGAAGGTCTACATTCCCTTCCAGCTCGTGACGCCTGCCAACGTCAAGGACTTCGTCACCAAGAACTGAGGCGATGAGCAAAAGGTGCGGGCTTTGCCCGCACCTCACAGCATCAGTATGCGGTGCAGGCGACAGCCGACGTTCTCGGCGGCTACCGAGACGGCTAGACCCGACAAAACCGCGCGGCGTTGTCGTGGAGCTGCAGGCAGTTTACATCTGTTGCCAGCGCCCCCCGTCTATTCCGCTAGGGTCCAGTCGGCCGAAGGCATGGGTCAGCTCAGACAGGCAGACCGCCGAATGGTGACATAGGCGATACGTGATCAGCCTATCGACCTCCACCGGCGAGCGCCCTTGAAGCACATCCAGGTAGACGCTCGTATCCAGGAACAGAGGCCCTCCGATTGCCGGTTCGTCGGCAGCCCAAGGACGATCTTCGTCGGGGCCTGCGCTCGAGCGTCCCGACGTGCTTCTGGGGCTTTAGTGATCGCGGGATTTCAGAGAGTTCAAATCCCAAGATCGATATCCGTCGGGATGCGGCCCTTGCGGCCCACCAGACGTGCGCCAAAGTCGTCTTCGAGAGCCAGCCGTGAAAGCGCCAATTCCAGCAACTCAGTGTCAGATGTAACATGGGCACGCTTCTTGGCTGCCTCGATCAACTCCGACGGCACTCGCCCCGACAAGCGGGTATTCTTCGCCGTACCAAGGAGACCGACGGCCTTCGCTTGCTCAAGTACGAGCCTATTGCGAGTCAACGCGACTTCCGCTTCGCTTTCCGCAACAGTTCGTGGTTGGGTAGCCATAAGAATCTCCCGTGTTGAGCAGAATATAGATTGTGTTGAACAGGAAGGCGAAGTTCAATAGCAGTAGGGGTTGCGATCCAGGAGTTCGCGGCAATCCACCATGGGAATGACGACGGGGAGCGGGCACCGGACGGGTGGAGACCGACAACGATACCCGAAGGCTCTATTTTCCTGCTCTTTCCCGGTGCCCGGCACCGGTATGCCCCGCATCGCCGTACCGGATGGGTCGAGCACTGGATCGAATGCCGGGGAGGCGCCTTCAATTTCGCGTGCGACGCCGGCTCGGCGCAACCGGAACAACCAAGCAGCTCCGAGATTTCAGATTTGTTCACTTCGATCCACGCGTTGGCGCAGCCCGATACCGCGCGCAATCAGCCGCGCATCTCAACCCTTGGATTTCAGTTGGCTTTTCACTCGATTACTGACCAAAAATTATATTAAAATATTGGTCAGAAAGCGCCTGCTATCCCGAGACTCAAGCTTGAGACTATTCTTCTAGCAGGCCGTCGAAGACCTCGAGCATGGCATCGCTGATGGCCTTGCCAAGTGCGGCGGCAGTCTCCGCCAGCGCTTCCTCATTCATATCACGAGCAGCCATCGCGAAGGCCGCACCTTCGGCCGCAACGATTGCTTGCGCGCGTTGGATTGCCCAGAGCGCCAAGTCACTGCGGTTGCTGATCTCCACGGTCTCCATGTTTTCTCCTGATCTGTACGAGCGATCCCTTATAGCGGATCTGTCGGACGATGTAGTCTGAAGAGTCGTTTTAAGAATGAACCCGAGGTAGCGAAAGACAGCAGTTCGATCTGTTTGTTTCGCCTGAGGCGGCATCTACGATACCTCTCGTCGGCCGCATGCAAGGGGCGTCCGCTCCTTCATCACGTCAGATCTGTACTCCGTCGCACAAACTGATAGAAAGAGCGCCCGCGGAAATCGAGAAATCGTCCGCTGCCGGACGCGGTCGGCAGCGGTGGAACTAGAAAACGGTTTGCACGTTTTCCGGCCGCCAAAAGGAGCCTCAACGACATGAACATGGCCTCGAAGATTGCGAAATCCCCTGTTGTCCCGTCCATCGGCGCCCTGCTTGCAGAGGCTCGCCAGGCTCGCGGCTATTCGCTGGACGACGTCGCAGAAACTACTGGTCTGACTGTTGCGGAGGTGACAGCTCTGGAGAACGACGCGGATTTCGACGCGTCGAGGATCCGAAGAACCGCAGCCGCTCTAGGGGTTTTAGACAAGATTTGAGACGCGCGACGCGCTGACATCGTTACACAGCTACTTCAAGGAGAGTGCCTGCCGCAGCTCATTGAGTAGAGGTCGCGCTTCAATGGGAAGCCGTCCAATGCTGGTACAGCTTATAGGGACAATTAAGCGCCTGACTCAGCCCGGCTGGGACGAGTCGGCTGGCCCAAATCAATTTGCCGAGCGCCTGAAGTCATTCGTCGCAACCTTGCTTTTTAGAGACGCTCGCGCGTCACCTTGCCGAGCGCAGTTTACCGGGTCATTGAGCACTAAACCGGGAGTGCGCTGGTCCTGTTCGATGGACGCGGGCAGCGGTTTGATCTTTGACGGGTCAGAAGTTCATATCGTCTCAAGAGCCCCATCGTCGCCTTGGGCAAATAAGATTTGGATGACGAACCTTATCGCTTGAAGACGACGATTTTCTCCGCCGTCATCTCCCGCGCCGATATCGCTACCGTTGCCGACCAAAGAATCTTTTTGGGATGATGTCGGTTCCTCGATAACTCGTCCGTCTTTCAATCATGACGACTGCTAGACCCCTCACACCAAATCATGAAAGGGACTGAAATGGCCAAGAACACGATCTGCCTTTGGTTCGAGAAAGATGCCGAGGAAGCTGCAAACTTTTATGCGCAGACTTTCCCTGATAGCGCTGTCGGAGCCATTATTCGAGCACCCGGCGATTATCCGGATGGAAAAGTCGGCAACGTTTTGGTTGTCGAATTTACGGTTGCCGGTGTCTCTTGCGTCGGATTGAACGGCGGCTCAACCTTCAAACACAGTGAAGCATTCTCATTCCAGATTTCGACAGAAAACCAGGAGGAAACCGACCGATATTGGAACGCCATCGTTGGAAATGGCGGACGGGAAAGCGAATGCGGGTGGTGCAAGGACCGTTGGGGAATCTCGTGGCAGATCACGCCGCGCGTTTTGATGGATGCCATGAGAACTGGTGGGATTGAAGCAAAAAGAGCCTTCGACGCGATGATGAAGATGCAGAAGATCGACGTCGCGGCAATTGAAGCGGCCGTTCGAGGATAGCGTCGTCGGCAACTTGGCCGCCCACTCTACCGCCAACGTTTCAAGGCGCAATAGCCAGTGTCGGCAACCCGTCTGCCAACCAACGAGGACATTGAAGCAAAGGCGAGAAAACAGCTCTCTCAATGTTTCAGGAACGGAGGTAAAACGCGTACGCTTTCAGCCAGATCCTGATAGCTTGCATATCGCGCGTGCATTTCGTCGAGCTCGAGCATGGTCAAGGCGGATACCATCGACCGGCGATACCAAGCGTTGCCAGCGCGAATGCGGTCAAAGCGCTGGACAAGCAATACGTCCTTCCCCGACGCTCGGACGATCTTTACAGGCGATACATTCAGACCTGAAAGCGCGGCCAGGCGCATGGCAATGTATTCGCCCTTCACCACGCTATACGTGTCAGAGCTGCTCGAGAATTTTGCGATGAATTTGCGCGCCTTCGCGTAGTGCTGAACGAGCACGCGGCTGGGGCGTGCCCGTGCCTGGGAGCAACGACGTTATCTATGTCTGGTTCGATGCTCTGGCGAACTATCTCAGAAGGCTCGATTACGGTTCCGACGAAACCCTGTTCTGGCGAAACTGGGCACAGCAAGGCGAGCCCTCCCACTTTGTCGGCAAGGAAATTTCCAAGTTTCACGCGATTTAATGGCCAGCGATACTCCTGTCTGCCGAAGTGCTGCTCCCGTCATCGATCTTCGTTCATGGCTACCTAACGGTAGACGGCGAAAGATCGGAAAATCGGCGGGCAACGGCATCGATGGGCCTCGTGGAGTACTATCAGACCAAGGACGCACTGCACTATTACCTGCTTCGCAATATGGGCCTGAACAATCGCGCTGAGAATTCTCATGTGCCACCTCGAAAACGAGAACGGATGATGCATGGATTTCGATCTGCCGGCGGCTTTCAACGTTTCATCTCGGTCTTTTCAGCAACCAGAACTATTTCGTCCCGTCTCACCAGAAACGCTCAGCCCTCGGCACCCATAGTCATCGCATCAGCGCATTGGAAAGTCGTGACCGGCGCAACTGCGTAAATTCATCGGCAAACGCTTTGTCGGCGATTAAGCGAACAACGTGACATAGCCCTTCGAACACAGGCGCCGTCCCTGGCTAGCTTGTCGAGCAGATAGCCGTCAGTGACAGCCGTACGACGAGATCACGGCTCGCCGAGGTTGGCTCAGTCAACATTATAAGCCTTCAGACTGTTCCAGCAGGTGTCCCGCCGGCCGCAATGATCGCCTCCGGCGTGTCGACGTCGATCTGCGCTGCATCACCAATCTCGACGTCTGTCACCGCCAGCCCGGAGGTTTCGATCAGATGGCGGGCGCCCACATCTCCCTCCAGGCGGAGAACGGCATCGTTCAGCGCCCGCGGCAGGATGACCGGATTTCCGCGCTTGCCTTGCGATACGGCGCGAACAATAGATGCGCCATTGGCGTCGCGAAACGCGGTGATCATTCTGTTCAAATCGTCTGTGGTCACGCCCGGCATGTCAGCGAGCATGACGAGAACGCCCTCCGTGTCGTCGGCCGCGGCAGCGGCAAAGCCCGTCGTAAGCGAACTTGCCATGCCCGCCGGGTAGGCCGGATTTGCGATGATCGTCACCGGGAGATCGACCAGGACCTTGCGGATGTCATCTTGGCGATGGCCGACGACAACCGTGACCGATGCGGCATCGCTGCCCATCGCGATCAGGGCTGACCGGCGAACAAGCGGCATGCCGTCAAAAGCAGCCAGCAGCTTGTGACCTCCGTTCGGGCCCATGCGCGTTGCCATTCCTGCCGCCAGCAGGACGATTGCGACCTTTGGCTGCAATGACGTCTCCTTCAAGGTCTCACGCGGCATCGACCCTGTCTGGATTTCCATTAGCAGTCCACCCACGCCCATGCGACCAATATCGTACCCGTTGGGATGTTCCCCTGCTAGAATCCGCTCCGGCAGTCGATCGAAGCCATTCCGTTTTGGGCCGCGGGCGTAGCCCCGGATCCCCGACGGCATAACAGGTACCGATCTCGCCGAAAAACCATGAGGTTTCCCGGATCCATCGGGATGTCGACGCGCAGGACTGCGGGAATGAAATCGCCATGCACCGACGACGATGATCAGTCGCGGGCTTCATCGGCAATGGGCGGCGGCATCTCTCCGAATGGTATCGCCGATGCGGGCTGCCGTCACCTTGACGAAGGCCTGCCCGCTCCAGCTACACAAGGTCGCCTTGGCATAGTACATGCCGCTTCGAACGGGCTTCTTCCGTAGGTCGTAGCGCATGAGGCGACCAGCCAGCGTCGTCGGCAAGAACTGAGGGCGTTTCATTGCGGCCCATCCCAGGAGAGCGAAGGGCGGCGCGAGTGAAGCGCCTGGATGACCTGAGCCAATATGGCCACGGCGATCTCGGCGGGGTTGGACGCACCTATATCAAGCCCGATCGGAGCGTGGATGGTTGAAAGTGCATCGGCGCCAAAGCCGTCCGCGGCAAGGCGTTCGGTCCGCGCGGCGTGGGTCTTTTGACTGCCGAGTGCGCCAATGTAGAAGCAGCCGGTGCGCAATGCCGCGGCCAGGGGAAAATCATCGATCTTCGGATCGTGGGTGAGCGCGACCAAGGCGGTGTAACGGTCGAGCGGATCGGCCGTAAGCGCATCGGCAGGCCAATCGGCGGACAGCAGCACGTCAGGAAAGCGATCCCGCGTCGCAAAGGCCGTGCGAGGGTCTATGACCCGCACATCGAAGCCAGCGAGCCTTGCCATCTGCGTCAGACATTGGCTGATATGGACGGCGCCGATGATGGCAATACGCGGGGCGGGCATGTAAACGTTGACGAAGCCGCTTGCGGAAGCGCTGTCGAAGGCTATAGAGCGGCCGGACCGAAAGGCACGTTCGACGAGTGCGACAAACGGTTCCTCGATCGGGTCACCTTCCAGGATGACATGCTCCTCGTCGGCATGATGATCGGTCAGAAGCACTGCGGCAACACGTTTTCGACGCGCGGCGTTCAGGCTTTGCAGACTGTTGAGGCGCATCAGCCGATCCTTTCGACATAGACGCGGATGCGCCCGCCGCAGGACAAGCCGACTCGCCAGGCAGTTTCGTCCGCGACACCGAATTCCAGCATCTGCGCCTTGCCGTCGGCAATCACATCGATGGCCGCCGTGATCACCGCACCTTCGATGCAGCCGCCGGAGACCGAGCCTTCGAAATTGCCATCAGCGTCGACCACTAGATGGCTGCCCGCCAAACACGGCGCCGAACCCCAGGTTTCGATCACGGTCGCAATCGAAACATCACGACCAGCTGCTATCCATTCTTCGGCAGCAAAAAGGGGGTCGGTTGCGTATATTGCGGTTGTCATTTCGGCCCTCAGGTCAATGGTCGTTTAGTCCTGCAAAGATCTTGGCGATATCCGTCTCTTTGACGCTATCTCCGACATACCAGCTCAAAGTGTCGTAGAATCCGAGAAAGGACCCCTTCGTTTTTGCAAGAAGCGCCGTAGCTTCTGCACTTGAGATCGAAAGCCTGGCGACGAAGAAACTGACAAGAACAGCCTCAGCCCTAGGGTGGGCAAAGACGAGGGCTGTTGGAGAATTGGGCGAAATCAGTGGCAACACAGGAGCGGGCAACTTACATGGCAGAGTAACTGACAAGCGGATATCGCGCGAGGATGCCGCAGCTTCGATCACGAAAGCCTCCGCATCGAGAACCCAAGCGGAGCGTGCCGTATCGAAATAGCGGAAATCGCGCTGCCTCAGCGTCAAGCTCACCGTCTTCGTCTCGCCAGGCTGCAGATGCAGCTTGGTGAAGGACTTGAGCTCGCGGATTGGCCGCTTCAGGCCGGGCGCAAGCGGGCGCACATAAAGCTGGACCACTTCCTTGCCGGCGACCGAGCCGCTGTTACGGACAGTGACACGCACCGTGCAACTCGTATCCGCGCCGATCTCGCTCTTGTCGAGCTCCATATTCTCATACGTGAACGAGGTGTAGCTGAGCCCGTGCCCGAACGGGAAAGCGGGGACGATTTCTTTTAAATCATAGAACCGATACCCGACGAAAATACCCTCGCTATAGACATGCCGCCCGTGCTCGCCCGGGTAGGTGTGCCATCCTGGGATATCGTTCACGCGCGCGGGCATGCTGGCGGAGAGTTTACCGCAAGGGTTCTGCTCGCCGAACAGAATACGGGCGATCGCTTCGCCGCCGCCCTGCCCGGCATAGAAGCTGGCAAGCACGGCATCAACATCGTGGAGCCACGGCATCTCGACAGTATCCGGCATCGACAGCACGACGACGATCTTGCGACCGGCTGACGCCAGTGCCTTGATGAGGGCGTCGTGGCTGGCGGCGAGCTTCAGTGTGTCGCGGTCATTGCCTTCGCCGTGGCGGCTCTTCTCGTTTTCCGCGAACACCACAACGACATCGGCGTGTGACGCAGCCTCAACGGTCGCCTCGATCGAGGCCAACAGGTCCCCCTGCGCGGCGCAGGAGAAGGGCTGATGCCGCACCGTCAAGGTGTCTCCCGCCCGCTTGGCGATCTGCGCCAAGGGACTGTCGACGCGATAAGGATTGGTGGTGGCCGAGCCGGAGCCCTGGATGACCGGAATGACAGCGCCATCGCCGACGATGAGAAGCTCGCCCGGGCGGCCGGGATCAAGTGGCAGCGCCTTGCCTACGTTGCGCAGCAGCACGATCGATTCCGCCGCGATTTCGCGTGACAGCGCATGGTGCGCGTCGAGATCCGCCGCCGTGCCGCGCTCCTCGTGCATCTTGCACTTGATCACGAACGCCAGAACCCTGGCGCAGGCGGCATCGATCAACTCAGTCGGCACGTCGCCGGCTTCGATCGCGGCGCGAAGGCGCGCCTTGCGCGGCTGGCTTTCCGGCATGTCGAGTTCGGTGCCGGCATTGAGCGCGGCGCCACGATCCTTGATCGCATGCCAGTCGGAGACGACCAGCCCGTCATAACCCCATTCCTCGCGCAGCACGGTGCGGAGCAGCCAATGATGCTCGGCTGCCTGGATGCCGTTCAGCGGATTGTAGGCGCTCATCACGGTCCATGGCGCGCTCCTTTCGATTGCCCGCTCGAAGCCCGCCAGATAGATTTCGCGCAGGGCCCGCTCGTCGACATCGGAACTGGTCGTGGTTCGCTCGATTTCCGAATTGTTGCAGGCGAAATGCTTCAGCGAGGCGCCGACGCCATGATCCTGCAGGCCTGAGATGACAGCAGCAGAGAGTTCACCACTGATGACGGGATCCTCGGAATAATATTCGTAGGCCCGCCCAGCCAATGGCGTGCGCCGGATGTTGATGCCGGGGCCGAGTAGCAGATGAACGCCGAAATCCTGGCACTCGGCCGCAAGTGCCGCCCCCATGCGGTAGGCAAGATCGATATCCCAGGAACAGCCGAGCAGATTGCCGTTTGGAAAGCATGTGGCCGGGCGGGTGGCGCCGAACATGCCGCCTGGCCCATCGCCCAGTTGCCCGACGAGATCGAGGAATGCCTGGAGACTGTCTTCGTCGTTGTCGCCGGCGTCGATCTGGGTGGTCGAATAGCGCACGCCATACGCACCATCAGTCATGACGACCGAAGGGATGCCGAGCCTTTCGATCGATGCCGTTTTCCACAGCCCGCGTCCGCTCAGTAGAGCGACCTTTTCGCCGACGGTCATTTGGCCAACGAGCGATGGGATTTCGTCTTCGCTGAGCTGGAACATGGGTAGTCTCCGAGGTTACGGCAGGCGTCGGCTCAGCAGATTTTCTGAAGGAGTTCCATTAGCATCATGCGCTCGGCAACCGTCAGGTTACTCAGTGTTTCCTGCGAAATCTGCAGTGCGACCGACAGGTTGCGAGCCACCGTCGCCTCGCCGTCCGGCGTCAGCGTCAGCACCAGCCGCCGTGCGTCGGTTGCGTCGGGTGCTGTGTGAACCAGCCCGCGCTTCACCAGTCGATCGACGACCCCCTTGATTGTCGCCATGTCCATGGCGGTTTCGCGGCCGAGATTGCCCTGCGAACAGGGCTGCAGTTCGTTGAGCTTGACCAGCGCTGCCCATTGGGTCGTGGTCAGTTTCTCCGCCATCAGGCTCGCAAAAATCGCCACGTGCCGCTGGTTTGCCTGCCGCAGATAGAAGCCGATCTGTTCGCCAAGCGCATACTCGGCCTGCTGGCCTTGAACCTTAGGCACTGCCGCCTTCCTGCGGCCGCCTTTGTCTTTGAAGGGAACATCCATCGGATCTCTCAAATCTGCCTGTTCGTTCGTGATTGGCAATCGCATTGTCGAACTCAGTCTCGCCATAAATCTAGGATGGCTTCTGTCGATAAGATTTCGATCTGCTCCGAAAGCCTCGGCACCAAGATCTCGGTTACCATGGCGTGCGCTTTCATGTCACCGCTTCCCAGCGCATCCTCGGCCAGGATGACCCGGTAGCCGGCGTCCACTGCATCGAGAACGCTCGCGTAGACGCAGACGTCTGTTTCGACGCCTGAGAAAATCAGAGTGTCCGTTCCCGAGTTCTGCAAGCGGCCGGCGAAACCAGGCGAACCGAAGACGGAATAGGTTTCTTTGTCGACGATGGAGCCAGGACCGGCGATCGCCGCCAGCGGCGCGACCAGATCCAGCACGGTCGCGTCGAGCTCATCCAGCGTCACCGATGACCAGCGGCGATAGTAGTTCTTCCAGCGGCCTTTTGCATCTTCCGCGTTCTGCGGAACCACAAATCGGACAAAGATCGTGTCGAACGGGCGCGCTTGGCTGAGCGCCAGCACGTTCGGAAGAATGTCGGCGATTGCTGGTGTATGCCACGCCGTTTCCTCGGCAAACAGACGTTGCATGTCGATGACGACATGCAACGTATTCTTGGAGAGCGGCGCGGTTGCCATGATCAGTCGGCCACCGAGACGGTGTGTTCCGGGGCCCAGCTCAGGGTGATGCTGTCTCCATCGCTCAGAATCTTCCCATCGCGGTTCTGCGCAAACAGCTTCAGCGGCAGGCCATCGGCAGTCTCTAGCAGATAGGAAAGCACGGGACCTGCATAGATGACCGTGGTGATGCGTGCCGTTAGGCTATTGCCGTCCGTCGGACCAGATACGATCGACATCTTTTCCGGACGAACCGCAAGCGTAATTTTGGATCCGCTTGATGGCAACGTCCCGGTGGTCCGGACGACCGTCCCATCGGCCAGACGCACGGCTCCATTATCCACCGTCCCGGTGAGGAAGTTGGA
Source organism: Rhizobium sp. P1_B8 (assembly GCF_056406515.1). Classification (NCBI taxonomy): domain Bacteria; kingdom Pseudomonadati; phylum Pseudomonadota; class Alphaproteobacteria; order Hyphomicrobiales; family Rhizobiaceae; genus Rhizobium; species Rhizobium sp. P1_B8. The sequence goes on from NZ_JBFTZZ010000029.1 coordinate 48,092, forward strand.
ATCGCCGAGGAATTCCGCCGCAAAGCGCGTCAGTGGCCGTTCGTAGACGGTTTCCGGCTCGCCGATCTGGACGATGCGGCCCTTGTCGAGGATGGCCACCTTGTCGGACAGCGTCAGCGCTTCTTCCTGGTCGTGGGTAACGAAGATCGTCGTCAGGCCGCTTTCACGCTGGATGCGAAGCAGTTCGACCTGCATCTCCTGGCGAAGGCGGCGATCGAGCGCCGACAGCGGCTCGTCGAGAAGAAGTACGCTCGGCTTGATGACGATGGCGCGGGCCAGTGCGACGCGCTGCTGCTGACCCCCGGACAGTTGCTTGGGCGTGCGGTCGCCGAAGCCGGGAAGACGGACCATCTCAAGAGCCCGATCAACTTCCTTGCGCGCGGCGGCGCCCTTGATGCCTCGACGTTCGAGACCGAAGGCGACGTTCTGGGCGATCGTCATGTGCGGGAAAAGTGCGTAGGACTGGAACATCATGCCAATGTTGCGGCCCCAGACAGGGATGTCGGTGACATCGTTGTTGCCGATCCTGACGATACCCTGGTCCGGCTTGATGAAGCCCGCGATGATGCGCAGAAGCGTGGTCTTGCCGGAACCGGATGGGCCGAGAAGGCTGGTGAAGGAGCCTTCGGGAAACTCGGTGGTGATATCCGACAGGACGGGCGTGGTGCCGTAGGTCTTGGCGACGGAATTGACTTTAACGTTTGTCACGAGTGTCTCCAGGCTTGGCGAAACGCGCAAAAATCAGGATGATCGTCATCGAGCCGAGCAGAAGTACGGTCGAGATCGCGTTGATTTCGGGGGTGAAGCCCTTGCGGATCGAGGAGTAGATTTGCACCGGCAGCGTGGTGTAGCCGGGCGTTGCGAGAAAGTAGGAAATCACGAACTGGTCGAGCGAAACTGCGAAGGCAAACAGCGCGGCGCCGAGGATGCTCGGATAGAGCAGTGGCAACGTCACCGAGAAAAAGGCGTGAACCGGCGTGGAGCCGAGGCTCATGGCTGCTTCTTCCAGATCGGCACGAATAGTACGGAAGCCGGTCCCGACCACCAGAACCACATAGGGGATTGCGAGTGCGACGTGGCCGATCAGCAGGGCATGCATGCCACGCCCGATGCCGCTCCAGTAAAAGAAGATCAGCATCGCCGTGCCGGTAATCAGCCACGGAATGGCAATCGGCGGCAGTAGCATTAGCTGCAGCAGGCTCTTGCCGCGGAATGTCCGTCGCGACAGCGCCACCGAAGCCATGGTCCCAAGCGCCGTCGCCAGCACTGCCGTGATCGTGGCGATGACGATGCTGTTCAGGCCAGCCGTCAGAAGCACGGTGTTGCTCGACAGAGCCTGATACCATTGCAACGAGAAGCTGAAGGGCAGTTCATAGAGCGGCGATGCGTTGAACCCCATTGCCATCATCACGAGAATGGGCGTGTAGAGGAAGATAAGGATCGCAATGAGATAGATACGGCCAAGCGGTTTCATGATCCTCTCCTCAAGCTACCGTGCCACGGCGCAGAGCGCCGGAGAAGGTTGCGAAAATGGCGAGCACGACGGCCAGAAGCGTAAAGGACAAAGATGCGCCTAGCGGCCAGTTGAAGGCCTGCGTGAACTGGTCTTCGATCACCGTTCCCATGGTGACGCCGACACGTCCGCCCAGGATGCGCGGTTCCATGAAAGAGCCGATCACCGGAATGAAGATCAGGACGGAGCCAGAAATCAGGCCGGGTGCGGCGAGCGGCACCAAAATCTTGAACAAAATGGTCCACCAGCGCGCGCCGAGACTCGATGCAGCCTCAATGATCGCGTCGTCGATAGCCACAAGCGCGATGTAGCAAGTCAGGATCATGTAGGGCAGATAGCCGTGGACAAGACCGACCACGATGGCATAGCGCGTATAAAGAAAACCGATCGATCCGGCATCGGGCGCGATCATATGCAGGAGATTGTCAAGGAAGCCGTTTTCCCGGAGTACCATGGTCCACGAAAAGACGCGCACAAGACCGTTGGTCCAGAATGGCAGGAGGATGAGGATCAACAACATCTCACGCGTCTTGCCGAAGGTCGAGCGGACCAAAGCCACAGCCGCCAGGAAACCAAGCACTGCGCAGAACAGCGTCGTCCAGAAGCCGATCAGCAGCGACGTGATGCCGATCCCGACCAGATAGGGTTGGTCGATGAACGCGCGGTACTGCTTCAGCGTAAAGACGATCGGGGCCTTGCCCATCGGTGTCGCGGACATGAAGCTGAACACGAGCATGGTCAGCAGCGGCAGGAAAACGGCAAGTGTCAGCCATCCATAGGTCGGCAGCAGCAGTGCCGTCGTCGATATCCATGGGGGGAGCGGGCGCCGGCTGCGCGGACCCGAAGGTCCGCGCTCTGACGCTGAAATCACTCGATCATTCTGCATAGAAGGCTTTCACTTCCTGCCAGATATTGTTGAAGGCTTCACGGCGGTCGTCGGGAATGCCCGAGACAAAGGACGTCGTCTTTAAGTACTCGGTCTTGTGCACCAAACGCGTGAGATCGTCGGCGGGGAGTGCCGAAAGGGCTGCCGAATTCGACGAGGCGGGCGCCCCTATCTTGGTTGCCCACTCTACATAAAATGTCGGATCGATCATCCAGTTGATGAAGGCAAGAGCACCTTCTGGATTCGGCGCCGATGACGGAATCCCGAGACCATCGACCCAACCGACGCCGCCTTCCTTAGGCACTACGAACTGAACCGGAAGTTTGGAAACGCGCTTGGAGCGTACTGAACCGCCCGACCAGAACAGCGACAGGTCGAATTCCTTGGCGGCGAACGACTTGTTCCACTGGTCTTCCGTCGACCACAGCAACTTGACGTTCGGCTTGATGGACTTCAGCGCGGCCGTGACAGCAGCCAGATCCTTGGGATCGTTGATGTCCTGCCCGCTCATCAGCGCGCCGACACCGACATTGATGATGGCGTCGTCGTCCATGGCAACACGACCCTTATAGGCCGGGTCTGCGAGGACCGCATAACTGTCGGGAACGGTCATGCCTTCACGGATGGCAAGCGAGGTCATGCCCCAGACCCAAGGAACGGCATAGCCCTTGCCGTCCTTGCTGAAGTTCGGGTTGGCGCGGAGGGTCTCATCGACCGTTGAGGCGTTTGGAACCTTGCTGAAATCGATCGGCTGCAGCAGGTCTTCGGCAACCGCCTGAGCGCAACGCGCAGCGTTGAGGATAACGAGATCATAAGCCCCCGGATTGGTGCGCAGCTTGGTGAGCATTTCCGATTCCGAGCTATAGTAGTCGTGAACGACCGTGATGCCGGTCTTTGCCGCGAAAGCCTCGACAGACCATTTTTCGTCCGTTCCGTAGCCTTGCCAGTTCAGGACCGTGATGGTGCCCGCCGAAAAAGCCTTGCGCGGGAGGCTAGAGAAGCTGACGCCAGCGACAAGCGCCGCGGACATTAATTTCATCGTGTTGCGTCTGGTGAGTTCAGTCATTGTGGCACCCCTCTTGAACATACACAGTTATGGACGATCGTGACCGCGGTCAGCGACCTCAACGGATCGGCAAGGCCGAAAACAGAAGACATGCAATGCACATCAACTAATTTGTGTACCAACTATAACCAGAGGAGATCGAAGGCTCGAGGCGCATGATTTCCAGGCGAGCAAAAGCCTGCGCCGCAAAGAGCGGAACATGACTTCATAACCGAGATATCGGTGCCGTACTTCGATAATGACCCACCTAAATCATTCGATTGTCGGTAGACCTTTAGTTCAAACCCTCTGATCTTTGAAATCAGTCTTTTTGTTTTTTTATTTGCATACAAACTATTAATGACGAATTGACAGGTGTCAAGCGCTACCTTGCGTCTGCAGCGGAAAAATAGATGTCGAGTCGGCGGTCCTGCGCGCTTTCAGCAATCGTGAGGCGTATGCCGTCGGCGCTTGCAACATAGCCGATCCCCCGCCCATCAAGACGAACAGCAAGGACATCGCCGATATCCAACCGAGGCAGATCGATGTAGCCAGCTGCGGCAACAGGCGCAATGGTGCAGGCCAGTCGTCCATCGCTCATGACGATGCGCGAAAGCGTCGTTTGCAGGTCCGTCCGCAATATTACGCGGCCATTGAGCGTCATCGACAAAACAGCGGCCTCGACCTGCAGATGCAAAGTCCCCGATGGCGACAACATTGGCCCGAGCGCCAGGTCGCGGCCGGTGTTGCGCACTGTCCAGCCCGTCCACGGATCAAATTCGACGATTTCGCCGGTTGCCATCAATGGCAGCATGGCGGCCCAGATGTAGAACGGGTCGGTGTCACCCTGGTCCAGTGCCTCGCCCGTCACGGCGTTGTAGTTTTCGGAGGCGATGCGATCCTCGCGCCAGTTCTTCATGAACAGGTCGTAGCTCTGGCCGGCGAGCTTGCTCGCTTCGGCCGTGAAGCCGTAGCGACGCAGGCCGAGCCAGACCATGTAGTTGACATTCGGCCAGATGCGGCCGCGCCAGTAGACGTTGTCGGCGAAGGCCGGATCGTCACGCGTCGCGTTCGGCAGCACGAAGTCCCCGCCGAAAGTGGTCTCGTCGCTCAGATGTTTAAGCAGACGCGCCGCCTGAGCCGGCGTCGCGGCGCCGCAAAGCAGCGGATAGAAGCTGGTCGGAGACAGTGATCGGACAAAACCACCGCGCCGCTGTCGATTGGCAAAGATGCCGCGACTTTCATCCCAGAGCGTTTCCGAGATCAGCGTCCGGTGGCGTTCGGCCAATGCGGCGAATTGGCGGGCATCATCATGCTTGCCGAGCACGACTGCCATATTTGAGAGCATTTCGGCATCGAGAGCGGCCGCGCAGTTGAGGCCGAGGTCGAAGGTCGAGAGCGTCCGGGTGACGGGATCGTAGATCGCTTCGTCATGCGTCGCGGAGTTGTCCATGCCGGTCTCGTTGCGCGCGCCGAAGGCAGTGCCCTTGTACAGGCCCTCACCCACATCAGAGGTGCCGCAGGACAGCAGGCCGAAACCATCGGGATCGCGATTGTCCTGCCACCAGCGCCTATTGCGCGCCAGCGCGTCGTAGCTTGCCTGGATCATCGACCGTTCGCCGGTCCGCTGGTAGAGCTGCCAGACGACGAGCGCGCCGAACGGCAGCTGGGTGCGATCGACCCAGACATCGTTGGAGGTGACGATGCAGGCGATATTGCCCTGCGGCGTTGCGCCGGCCATGGCGGTCGCCATGTTTTCGCGCGCCAGATCGGCGTCGAACACGCCGGCGAGAAGGGCCGCGAAAATCTGGTCGTTGAACCAGACGGCAAATTTCCCGAGATTCCAAATCCGCGTCACCGCCGTATAGGGCCGCGCGTTGGTCTCGTCCCAGATGGTGTTCCAGGCGACCACGTCGCGCATTGCGTCGAGGGCGCCCTCGAACAGGCCGGTCTGCGCCACGGCGAGCTCAGCCGGCGCCCCGGCCGCAAGGCAGGCCTTCGCCTTTGCGATCGCGAGCTCGGCGCTGTCGGCGACGCCCGCCGCATAGGCGCCCTGGCGCATCATCTCAAGATTGAAGCGCAGGGCGATCACCGGCGCTTCGTTTTTGCGCGTGGCGGTGTAGAAATAGCCGTTCTCCTCGAAGTCCGCCCGCAGCGCGTCGATCGTGTCGTGGCCGGTGACGTGCACCGGCGCCTCGGCGGTCGCGACCGCCACGAATCGCGTGCCTACCTTCAGCAGCGTAATGTTGCGTGCCGCATCATGGACCGCCACCTCACCGCCATCGGAGGAGATCGCCAGCGTCACCCAAAATCGCAGCCCCCATTCGGCCGACACCTTGCCGGTCCACCTGCCGCGTACGGCGAAGGGGTCGGTCTTGGTCGTCGAAAACGAGACCGTCGTACCGCTGAGGTCTGTCTCCAGCTCGATCAACGAGCCGTCAATGGTGTGACGGCCGAGGCGAACGGCGTCGCGCCGCGGCTCTATCGCGGAGGTCGTCCTGCTACGCGTTGAATACAGAACCGGCGTGATCCGCACGCCGAGCGGCAGGAAGACCATTTCGGCCGGCCGGCTTGACCAGCTGTTCCAGGCACGCATCAGGGGGATTGTCGAATGTTGTAGCATGGCTCTGTAACTTCCGGTCAGTGTGTCAGCGGAATAAGTTTCGGTACTGCGGACAGGCCGCTCTTGTCGGCCGTATCGCCGAGATAAGGCGTGTTGGCGTAATATCGGTTTGCCGCCGTGTTGGCGACGCGCAACTCGAGCGAATGGACGCCAGGACGCAACCGGCCGAGCGCAAAACGATAGGGCCGCCAGCCCCGCCGATCGATCTGCCGGCCGTCCAGGCTGGCGGCGACCACGGTCGCGACGTCAGGCAACTCGAGAAACCAGTCGGCCTCGTCGCCGATCTCCAGCGCCAGCCGGTAGATCCCGGTGCCGGACAAATCGGCAAATCCCTGCGTCTCCCATCCGGTCTCGACCGAAATCGGCACGAATGCTGCATTGGCCGCCGGCGCAAAACTCCAACCATCGACAAGTGAGACGGCGCGCGCGAGGTCAAGCGCTGGCTGGTTCAAGAGATGGCCATCGCCTGCGCCCCCATGCGTTGTCTGACGCAGGCGGAGGCAGCGCGCTTCCTGCGCTTCGAGCGTGACGGTCAATTGACTGAAGGCAGCGGCCTCCTCGATCTTGCCTGTCGTGGCGGACCAGACTTCGCAGTCGAAACCGTCATTGAAGAAAATCTCACTTTCCAGCGCGGCTGCCCCATCGTTGAAGAGAACGATCCGCCACCAGCCATTGTCCTCGTATCCGGCCCATTGCCAGAGCCGGTCCGCGGGATGGCCGGTGATGACAGGACCGGACGGCGGAAGCCCTGCCAGCAGCGCGTCGATATCGCTGCCGCCGGGCATCCGATCGATATGCGTCGACGCCACCGCAGCCACAGGATCCGTGGCATCGCAAACGGTCGACAGGCGATCTCCGGAGGACCACACGACCCCGCCAGCGGCGCGGAAGGTCTCCAGTGGCTGCACCGTTTTTTTCGTCTCCAGCACGGTCACCGATGGCAGGATCAGGGCATCGAAGACCAGCCCCGAGACCAGCATCTGGCCGTCCTCGATCCTCGCCTTGGCCAGATCGGCCTCGCTGACGAACATGAAGTCGCAGCGCCTGGCCAGAAGCCCTTCGCACCATGCACCGATGTGAGTGGCATGGCCGTGGCGTGGGCCTTCTGCGAAGGCGGTATGAAGTGGATAGAGGATTGCGACCGGGGTGCGGGGTGTGGCCGGCTCGATGAAGGCTGAGATACGCGCGGTCTCCTGCGAAAACAGGTCATGATAGCCCCACCAGGGCTCAAAGTTGATGCCCGGCGCGAAATCGAAACGCGGATTGGTAAAGGGCGTCGGATCGTTGTCGCGCCCATCCGTCTGGTAGACGCCGTGCCATAGAAACTGGCGAGTGCCGAGGCAATAAAGCCGGATTGCCTGCGCCCGCATCGTCTCCAGCGTCAGTTCCCATTGCCCGGCGGCGCGCACCGGCGTTCGCTCGGCACTGGCATAGGTTTCGACGACACAGCGGCTGCGGCCATTCGAGCGGGCAACGGAATCGCCGAGCTTGGGCGCCAGCTGTGCGACGAAATTGTTGGAGTCGACCGTCGTCTCATGCCTGTAGGCATCGATGCCGAAGAAATCCACGGCAAGCGCGACCCTGGGGTCAATGCTGGTGAAGCCCCCGTTCAAGGCCCACGAACTGATATGCGGCAGGATTTCGTGCCCCGTGAGTGCGATGCCCTTGCGTTCGGCCCATCGACGCAGCGTGCCCGAGAAGGCATCGTTCATCAGGGCTGAATAAGCGGCATAAAATTGCGCGCGCAGCCGCAAGGTGTCAGGCCCGACATTGCGCAGCAGCGCCAGCAGCGTCTTGGCGAACGGCTGGCCCGTGTTTTGCAAAACGGCATCCGGCAGCGTCGAAGCAAATAGCAGACTGTTGCCAAGACTGCCCGAAATCTGATCCCATTTGTAAAAGCCGGCCGCCGGCTGGTCATAGAAGACCAAACCGACGGGATCAGGCACGAGATCACCAAGCGCTTCGACGAGCGGATCGAGCCCGACGTCGATAAACCGCTCCGCGGCTTCCGGCAGGAGGTAGTTGATCAGCCGGGACGTCGTGGAGCGCGCGCTGATGAATACCGTTATCGTCTGGCCGTCTTTAATCTCCCCGTCGAATGCGTAGGTGCAGGAAACACCGTCGCTTCTAACGACTGATGTCTGCGTGGTCACATCGACAATCTCGTCCAGACTGCCAACCTCGCCGGAGGAATGCAGCAGGGCCGACGCGACCATCCATTCGCACCACTCGACCCGACCGCCTTCATATTGCCACTCGAAAATGTCCGATCCCATCTTCCGAGTGAAAGGCGGATGAATGCCACTGATCTCACCCCGCGGATCTCCTGAGGACATCCAGAAAAGATGGCGCTCGCGCAGGTCGTCGCGGTCCACGACTGTCCGGCCGCCGGCGTGCCCGCTGATCCAGTTATAGTCGTCGTAGATCCCGAGCTTCAGCCCCAGCTCGGCGGCGATGCCGGCCGCGGCGCGATAGGCGACGAGGTAGGCCGGCGACAGGTAGTCGTCGCGCGACATCGCAAGCCGAGCCTGGATCAGGATCGTGCCGATCCCCTTCTGTTTGAAATCGGCAAGCTGCGCGTGGCAGACCTCCTCTGTCGGGATCGAATGCCAGAACCAGTAGGCCGACGGCCGGAACGCTGTTGTCGGGTTCTCGAATAAGTCGCGGCGATCGATGTCCTGCCCGGTTCGGATCTGCTCCAATCGTCTGCTCCCTAGTGGGTTGCCGCCGTCACGCGTTGCATGGCGTTGGTCGTTTCCGTCCAGGCCGGCTTGTCGGGCGCGAAACGCGCTCTCAGATAGTCGGCAAGATCCTTGATCTGGCTTTCGTTCAGCGTCTGGCGAAAGGCCGGCATCGACATTACTTCCGGGGCCTCACGGCCGGTGGTCTGCGCCAGAATCGCCGGCGCCTCGACACCGTTCAGGATCGCCTGGATGAGATTGTCCGGCGTCGCCGCATGCAGGTTGCTGTTGAGCGCCAGCGACGACAGGATCGAGTTTCCGGTGTGGCATGTGGCGCAGGCGCCGTTGAACAGCCGCTCGCCCTTCGGCGAAACCCGAGCGGCGACAGCCTTGGCTGCTTCACTTGCGGCAATGGCGGCCTCGCTTTGTGCGTTGCTATCGGCGGGGGCCTCGTTGAGGCTGGCGAGATATGTTGCCATGGCACGGATATCGTTATCCGGCAGCGGCTGCATGACTTCGACGACATGCGCCATCGGGCCGGCGGCACTGCCGTGATCGCGCGAATGTCCGGTGCGCAGATAGTCGTAGAAGGCGTCCGCCGTCCAGCTGACGGGGCCCTTGGCGAAGGCATTGAGAGCCGGCGCCTCCCAGCCATCGGCAAAGCCACCGGAGAGCCGGGCGCTGCCGCTCTTTTCCGCGCCCAGCACATTTCGGTCCGTGTGACAGGCCGAACAGTGACCGAGCGTCTCGACGAGATAGGCGCCCCTGTTCCATTGCGCACCACGGGTCTCGACGTATTTGAACGGCTCAGCTTTCAGAAACAGCGCATTCCAGCCCGCCATCATCGCGCGGATGCTGTAGGGAAATTTGAGCTTTGTCTCCGGCGCCTTTTCGGCGACCGGCGCCTGCGTCATCATGTAGGCGTAGAGTGCCTGAAGATCGGCTTCCTCGGCGCCCGCGAACGAGGTGTAGGGATGGGCGGGATAGAGGTGATGGCCGTCGCGGCTGACGCCCCCTCGCATGGCCCGTTCGAAGGCTGGATACGACCACGCGCCGATGCCGCTTTCAGTGTCCGGGGTGATGTTCGTGGCATAGACGGCGCCGAACGGCGTGTCGAAGCGCCGGCCGCCGGCAAAGGGTGTGCCGTCATCACCGACATGGCAGACATTGCAGGCGCCGGCCGCGGCCGCAAGCCTGCCGCGTTCGATGGTGGCCTGGCTGTAGACGTTGGCATCGGGTCGCGGAATAGTGCCGATAGCAGAACGCCAAGGCGAGGCCATTGTGACGATACCGGACAAAGCGGCGACGGCACCGACGGCCGACAGACCGATGTTCCACCACTTCCGCTTCTTCGCCACCGGGGCAGCCGGCGCTTCATCCGTCTTGCCGTTCAGCGCGGCGAGTACCAGCTCCGGCGTCAGCGGTAGTTCGCGGAAGCGAATGCCGGTGGCATCGTAAACGGCATTGGCGATGGCCGAGGCGCTGGGAACGGAGGCGGATTCTCCGACACCGAGCGGCGGCTCGTCCTGCCTCGGCACCATCAGCACGTCGATATCAGGCACCTCGGGGAAGGTGATCAACGGATAGCCGCCCCATTCCTTCGACTGCACGGCGGTCGAGGAGAATTCGACTTTTTCCTTCAGCACCCGGCTGGTGGATTGAATGATATTGCCGTGGATCTGGTGGCGCACGCCGTCGGGATTGATCATCATCCCGGAATCCTGCGCGCAGGTCACTTTGGTGACCGCGATCTCTCCGGTCTTCTTGTTGACGGCGACATCGGCGACCCAGGCGGCCCAGGCGGCGGCCTTGCCCGGAAACGGCCCATGGATGTAGACGGCATAGGCAAACCCGCGTCCGTAGAGCAGGTCGCCCTCGCCACCCAGCGTGCCCCATGTCGTATGCGGCACCCATTTCGCCCGCTCGGCCAGCGCATGCACCAGGTCGACGGCGCGCGGATCGTGGAGGTAGCGAAGCCGGTACTCGACCGGATCGACGCCGGCGGCGGCTGCCAGTTCGTCGATGTAGCATTCGTGCGCAAAGGTGTTGGGCATTGCCGACACGCCACGGAACCAGGAAGCACGCGCGATCGGCGGCATATCGTGCACGGTGACGCGGAGGTTCCCGTAGGCATAGGGCGGGATGGCGGTGCGATCGCCCATCTGCACGACGTCGGAAACTGGCGGCACCTTGCCGGTGAGGATCAAGGGAAGGGTCGGCGCCAGATTGGAGGGATAGCGGGTTTCGAAATCATAGGCGGACGGACCGCCCTCCAGATCGATACCGCCGCGCACGTCCATGATCTGGGCGGCGCCCTTCGGCTCCCAGGCATGTTCCTGCTCGCGCGTCAGCTGCACCCGGACAGGTGCCTTGACGGCGCGCGACAGCAGCGCCGCGTCGGCCGTGACGTCATCGGCGCAATTGCGGCCATAGCAGCCGGCGGCTTCCAACCGCTCGACCCGGATCAGCTCTTCCGGCATGTCGAGCAGCAGCGCCAGATCGCGGCGCATGGGAAACGGGTTCTGCGTCCCCGACCAGACCGTTAGCCCGCCCTCGTTGTAATCGGCCACCGCGCAGGACGGCCCGATCGAGCCGTGCATCTGGTAGGGCCAGACATAGGTGCGGTTCATCGGCTGGGCGCTGCCGGCCAGGGCCATATCGACATTGCCGAGATCGGCAAGCCTGCGCGCAGTCGACGGATTGGCGCGCAGCGCCTTTTCCGGCGCGTTGAGATCCGGCCACTCGGGCGGCGCGCGCCACACGACGTTCAGGCTCTTGGCCGCCTCGATGGCGTTTTCCTCGCGGGTCGCGACCACGCCGACGAAATCGCCGAGGGCGACGACGCCGACCAGCCCGTTGATGTGCGCAACGGATGTTTCGTCGATGGAGATCAGGCTGTTTCCGACATGATCGCCGTGATCGAACCCCGCATAAGGCGGGCGAACGACGCGGCCATGCAGCATGCCCGGCACGCGCACATCATGCACATAAGTCCAGCGCCCCGTGGCCTTCTCGGGGATATCGACGCGCGGCCGCGACGAGCCGACCACTCTATAGTCCGAGGCCGGCTTAAGGGCCGCGTATTTATCGATCGACAGCCTGACATGGCTGCCGGCGACGATGTCACCGAAGCTGAGCTGCCAGTTCTCGCCGCCATCGGCACGGATGATGCCGTCTTCCAGCCGCAGCCGCTCAAGCGGCACGCCGCCCTTCTCAGCCGCCTTGGCGAGCAAATGATGGCGGGCGGTGGCGGCGGCCTGGCGCAGCGGCACCGCGGTGATCTGGATCGTTTCGCTGGCGATGGTCGCGCCCTGGTTGGGCGCGGCGGAGGTCGTGCCGAGCACCATGTCCACCTGCTCGAACGGCATGCTGAGCTCTTCGGCGACGATTTGCGCCAGAGAGGTGCGGATGCCCGTCCCTAGATCAACATGTCCGTTGAACGCAGTCACACGGCTATCGGCGCCCACCGCGATGTAGAGTTCCGCACCGTCGCCAAGCCGCGTATCGTTGACAACAAGCAGCATGTCGGCGGCCGACATATAGGCGGATTTCGGCATTTGGCGGTGGTCGGTCATGGGGAGACCTCCTTCGCAGCTTTTGGTGAGATATCGTCCGGCGTGGATCGTCGCGTCCGTTCGGCCCTGGAATAGGCGACCGCCCGCCTGGCCGCGGCAAGTATTTCCATGTGCGTTCCACAACGGCACAGATGATGGCGCAACGCCTCGCGGATCGCGTCCTCGTCGGGATCGGCATTGCGATTGAGCAGGGCTGTGGTGGCGATGATCATGCCGTTCAGGCAATATCCGCATTGAGCGGCGGCCTCGTCGATAAACGCCGCCTGGACTGGATGCAGATGCTCGGGCGTGCCGAGACCCTCAAGCGTAGTGACGCGGCGGGTGCCGACGGCACCCAGAGGCACGGTGCAGGAGCGCACGGAGCGACCATCGACGAGGACGGCGCAAGCGCCGCATTCACCGAGCCCGCAACCGTATTTCGGGCCGTTGAGGGAGAGATCGTTTCTGAGGATATAGAGAAGGGGTGTTTCCGGGCTTGCTTCGACGCTCTCGACGGCATCGTTCACAATCAAACCGAAGCAAACTGGCAGTGTCAAAGCAGGCCCTCCGCCCCGGAGAACGAAACACAGACCTCGCCTCTTTCCATCGGCCGTACCGCTACGCAGCAGACATCGCCCGGACGTCCGCAAACCATAACGATGCAACAGTCACCGACTCTTCGCATCTATTGCCCCTTTTATTATTAAGAAGTGCATACGCTTTATAATGACAAAAGACAAGTCGGATTTCATCATCGGGATTTTGCTGGCGTATCCAATCAGCAAGGCGTTTTTTGTGTCGTCTTGATAAAAATCAGAACATCGCTATTGCAATTTAGAGCGTATGCGCTAGAATTTTTGCCAAGCCTCCAATCGTGGGAACAATGCGTCTAAAGACAGCTAAGAAGGGTCGCTATGTCTAACGGAAAAGAAAAGATCGCGATTATCGGCGCCGGCCTCGGCGGCGCAGTCGCGGGTGCGCTGCTCCAACACGCAGGTTTCGACGTCAACGTCTATGAACAGGCACCGGCATTCTCGCGCCTGGGCGCCGGCATTCATATGGGGCCGAACGTCCTGAAGATTTTCGAGCGCATCGGCGTCGACAAGAAGGTGATCGGCATCAGCAGCACGCCGAGCCATTGGTTCAGCCGCGACGGCATTACCGGCGAATACACCGCCCGGGTTTCGCTTGAAGGCTACGGCCAGACCTATTGCACCGTTCACCGCGGCGACTTGCAGGCCATCCAGTGCGATGCGTTGCAGCCAGGCACCTTGCATTTCGGCAAGAAGCTGGCTCGCCTCGACGACAGCGGCACCGATGTGCTGATCGAATTCGAAGACGGAACCTCGATACGCGCCGACATCGTGATCGGCGCCGACGGCATCAATTCGCGCGTTCGCGAAACGCTGCTCGGCGAAGAGAAGCCGAATTACAGCGGCTGGGTCGGCCATCGCGCCCTGATCTCGTCCGACAGACTGAAGAAATACGATCTGACATTCGAGGATTGCGTCAAGTGGTGGGGTCCGGACCGTCATATGATGGTCTACTACACGACGGCTCGGCGCGACGAATATTACTATGTCACCGGCGTTCCGCATCCGGCCTGGGAATTCGATTCGGCTTTCGTCGACAGCAGCCGCGACGAGATGGCGGCGTCGTTCGAGGGTTATCATCCGATCATCCAGGCGCTGATCGAAAGCACCGATGGGGTGACGAAATGGCCGTTGTTCAACCGTAACCCGCTGCCGCTCTGGAGCAAGGGCCGTCTTGTGCTGCTTGGAGATGCGTGCCATCCGATGAAGCCGCATATGGCGCAGGGTGCCGCGATGGCGATCGAAGACGCCGCCATGCTGACCCGCTGCCTGCAGGAGACCGGCGTCAACGACTTCCGCACCGCTTTCGGATTGTATGAGACCAACCGCCGCGATCGCGCGACGCGTGTCCAGAGCGTTTCGAACGCCAACACTTTCCTGCTCAAACAGGAGGATCCGGCCTGGGTCTACGGCTATGATATCTATGCCGCCCCCCTGAAGAGCGAGACTGCGGCATGAGCGGCGGCGCCTTGTACGGAGCGAACGTCTTCGCCAACGGCATCCGACAGCACTATCTGCGCTATGGCGGCAAAGGCCCTGCGGTCATCCTGATCCCGGGCATCACCAGCCCCGCGATCACCTGGGGTTTCGTCGCCGAACGCCTGGCCGAGCGTTACGACGTCTATGTGATCGACGTACGCGGCCGCGGCCTGTCGTCGACTGGCCCCGACCTCGATTACGGCCTCGACGCCATGGCTGCCGACGTCGTCGGCTTCGCATTGGCACTTGGACTTGCTACTCCCGCCCTGCTCGGCCATTCGATGGGCGCGCGCATCGCCATCCGAGCCGCCGTTGCGGCGCCGGAGGCGTTTTCGAGGCTGGCGCTGATCGATCCGCCGGTCTCCGGCCCCGGACGCCGCGCCTACCCGAGCAAGCTGACCTGGTATGTCGACAGCATCCGCCTGGCGTTGAAGGGCATCGACGCGGAGGGCATGAAGGCGTTTTGCCCGTCATGGACCGACGAGCAACTGAAGCTGCGCGCCGAATGGCTGCACAGCTGCTACGAGCCCGCGATCGTCACCGCTTTCGAGGACTTCCACAAGGACGACATCTTTCCGGATCTGCCGAAGCTCAAGCAGCCGGCCATGTTGATGGTCGCCGGCCGTGGCGGCGTGATCGAAAGCGTCGACGTGGACGAGGCCCGCTCGCTTTATCCGGGGCTGGAAATTACCCGGGTGCCAAATGCAGGGCATATGATTCCATGGGATGATTTCGACGGCTTCTTTGCCGCGCTTGGAGATTTTCTCTCCCGTTGATTGAAGCGGCGGTGGGGCGATGATCCACCGCCGTTTGTTTGAGAGCCGTTTTTTTTTTTGCGAAGCAAAGGATTTCACCCGTGCAGAAGTATTACCGTATCGGCCAGATCGTTCCGAGCTCCAACACGACGATGGAGACCGAAATTCCCGCCATGCTGACGGCACGCCAGTCCATCCGGCCCGAGCGCTTCACTTTCCACTCCAGCCGCATGCGGATGAAGAAAGTGGTGAAGGAAGAACTGGCGGCAATGGACGCCGAATCCGACCGTTGCGCCGTCGAGCTCTCCGACGCCCGCGTCGATGTTCTCGGATACGCGTGCCTGGTCGCCATCATGGCGATGGGCCTCGGCTATCACCGCCAGTCGGAGAAGCGCCTGATGGGTCGCACCCAGGAGAATGGCACTGATATTCCCGTCGTGACCAGTGCCGGCGCCCTGATCGAGGGCCTGAAGGTGATGAAGGCGAGGAAGATCGCCGTCGTCGCTCCTTATATGAAACCGCTGACGGAGCTGGTCGTGGACTACATTCGCGAGGAAGGCTTCGAGGTCGTGGACTGGCGGGCACTCGAGATCCCCGACAATCTGGATGTGGCGCGCCACGACCCGGAAAATCTTCCGGCGATCGTGCAGACGCTCGACCTGACCGATGTGGACGTGATCGTGCTATCGGCCTGTGTGCAGATGCCATCGCTGCCCGTCATCGCCAAGGTCGAAGCCATGACAGGCAAACCGGTACTGACCGCCGCCGTCGCGACCACTTATTGCATGCTCAAGAAGCTCGGTCTGGAAGCCGTCGTGCCAGGCGCCGGCGCACTTCTGTCGGGCGCATACTGAAGAGGGGCCGATCATGCAGAGCGCGCAAAGCAATTATCAGGGCGTCTGGGGCAACCGCATCGGCTTCGGCCAGCGCCCTGCCCTCCTCGTCATCGATTTCCTAAAGGGGTACACCACCGAGGGCGCGCCTCTCTACGCCCCTGGCGTGGTTGACGCGGTCGCGCAGACGCCGGCGCTCATCGATGCCGCCCGCGAGGCCGGCATCCCGATCATCCATACGCGCATCCTCTATCTTGCGGAAGACTGCGCCGATGGCGGGATGTGGGTGAAGAAGTCGCCTGTCATGAAAGGAATGGTCGAAGGCAACGTGCTGGCCGAATTCTGCGACGGTGTCGAGCCTGCCAGCGGCGAACTCGTCATCGTCAAGCAATATGCCAGCGCCTTCTTCGGCACCAGTCTTGCCTCCCAGTTGCATGCGCAGGGGATCGACACCGTGATCATGGCCGGCTGTTCGACCAGCGGCTGCATTCGCGCCACCGCCGTGGATGCGGTCCAGCATGGATTCCGCGGCATCGTGGTGCGCGAGTGCGTCGGCGACCGGCACCCAGATCCGCACAATGCCAATCTCTTCGACATCGACAGCAAATATGGCGATGTCGTTTCGAGGGAGGAGGCGATCGCGGAAATCGCCAAAGTCAGGTCCGACCGCGCATAATTTGGGGGAAACGCCCCAGACTTCAAACCTAAGCCTTCAAACAAGATAGGGGAACGAGCATGGATCAATTCAGTTTCACGGAAATTTGCCTGCATCAGTTGAAGATGTCGGGTGTCCACGAGGGCGAAAAACTCATCGTCCTGACCCAGGGCAGCGAGCGCCTCGATTACGCCGACGCCTTCATGGCGGCAGGCATGCGTCTTGGCGCCAAGATGTATCACATGCGTTTGCCGCCGGTGCCACCGGCAGGTGCCTGGGCGGTCGGCCAGACGGGCCTCGCCGCCATGCCGGAAGCGGTGGAGGCCCTGAAGGCTGCCGACATGCTGATCGACTGCATCTTCCTGCTCTTCAGCCCGGAGCAGATGGCGATCCAGGCGGCCGGCACGCGTATCCTGACCGCCGTCGAACCGCCAGAAATTCTGGCACGCATGCTGCCGACCAAGGAACTGCGCGAGCGCGTCGAATTTGCCGGAGACCTGCTGTCCAAGGCGAAAGTGATGCGGATCACCTCTCCGCACGGCACGGACGTCACCTACAAGCTCAACACCTATCCCGCCATTACCGAATATGCGTGCACGGACGAGCCGGGCCGCTGGGATCATTGGCCGTCCGGCTTTGTCTTCACCGGCGGTGACGACGATGGCGTCGACGGGACAATCGTCGTTGCTCCAGGCGATATCCTGCTGCCGCAGAACATCTACGTGCGCGACCCGATCATCTACACGATTGAAAACGGATGGATCACCGATATTCGCGGCGGCCTCGATGCCGAGCTGGTCAAGTCCTACATGGATGGTTTCAACGACCCGCGTGGCATGGGCATGAGCCATGTCGGCTGGGGTCTCAATCAGAACGCCAAGTGGCATCGCATGGTACCGGGCGAATTCCCGGGTGGCATGGGAATGGAGGCACGCTCCTTCTACGGCAACGTGATGTTTTCAACCGGCCCCAACAACGAGCTCGGCGGCCCGAACGACACCGCGTGCCATCTGGATATCCCGATGCGCGGTTGCTCGCTGTTCCTCGATGATGAGCCAATGGTTCTGGATGGCGACATCGCCGTGAAGGAAATGAAGCACAACTTCAAATAACCGGGCTTGCCAGCCGCTCCGCGTGAAATCGCGCGGAGCGGGTTGGCGGTGTGCCACGCCTTGACCGTCGCAACATGCTGTGGTGTTTCCTGCATTCCCGCCAAAGACGCCGTAACTGATGGACCACATCGACGATGACCGCAAAAGAGACCGAACAGCTGCCAGAAGCTCCGGCGCCTCAAAATGGCTACCAAGTGACGGAGCAAGTCGGGCATCTCCTGCGCAAGGCCTATCAGCGCCATCTGTCGATTTTCCAAACCAATGCCAGCGATCCGGACTTGACGTCGGTGCAGTTCGTGACGCTGTGCGCGCTGCACGATCTCGGTCCCAGCTCGCAGGTCGAGCTCGTGAAGGCAACGTCCGTCGACCAGGCGACCATCCGTGGCATCGTCGAGCGGCTGAAGGCCCGCGGACTGATCGATCTCTCCAAGGACGAGGCCGACGGCCGCAAGGTGGTGATCTCTTTGCTGCCCAAGGGGGAAGCCCTGCTGCAGGACATGTATCCGCAAGCCTACCTCATCAGTGAAAAGACTGTCGCGCGTCTCAATCCGGCGGAACGCATCGCGTTGTTGTATCTCTTGCGCAAAATCGCCGACGATGAGACTGAACAGTAGGTGTTGATTGGGTCCCTGCTCTTGAGGGAAACGAACCGCAGACGCGTTACAGTCCGTGCAAACGGCTCCTGCTGAGAAGGCTCGTCTCAGTCTCTCCTCTTCATTGCCAGTCGTTGCAAAGCCGCTGACCCTGTGATGCTGCGACAGAGCGCGTTATTCGGAGCCGAAAGCGATGCTGCAAACGCTGCCTGCACCCGCAGGGCCGCAATGAAGTGGAGGACGGCAAAGCCGTTGCCGGCGGCGCGAGCCTGGCGCGACCAAAGCCGGAGCAGGTCGCGATTGGATTTACTGAGATCTAATGAAACGAAGATTGCGCCAAGATCGACGCGGATGGCGGCAGGTGCATCGGGTTTATCGGCTGTCGTAAGCATGATGAGCCTCCAGAGCGAGTTTTAGCGAACTCACTCTGCCCCGGTGCAGGCCGCTATCCACTCCCCATAGGATCTTGTTCCAGGCAACGCCCAGCCCGATCCTGAAGTCGATGCAGCTGACAGCCTTCAGATCGAAGGCTACAGCCTGATTTTTTACGGCTTTTTTACAGTCTGCAAGCTGATATTATCAGAAATAAAATCAGACTACAGCATGAGCAATGCTATTGATAATCAGCCTGTATACTGATAGAGATCGTCTAGATCAGTCTGCAGTCTGAGAGAAATGGATGAAGAACGACAGTCGAAAGAGGGGGCGCCTGCGGCTTGATGAAAGACTTCGAGCGCTCCAACCGATTGAGCAGTTCAAGGCGCCGCCGAAAGGATGGGTGCGTGCGTTGCGCGACGCACTCGGGATGACGGGTGCGCAGCTCGGCACGCGCATTGGCGTGCGGCCCCAAACCGTAGAAGCGATAGAGAAGTCGGAAGCCGCGGGCACGATCCAACTTAACACCTTACGTCGTGCAGCTGAGGCGATGGATTGCACCCTCGTCTACGCACTGGTACCCAACAGTTCACTCGGGGCTGTCGTCGAGGCGCGCGCGAGGAAAATCGCAACGCGCGAGCTCCAGCGCGTCGCGCATACAATGCGGCTCGAAGCTCAGGGCACGGATGAAGCGGACTTCGAATCGCGCGTCCAGGCATACATTCGCGACAAGCTCTCCGAGCGCGACCTCTGGAACGAGACATGACGGACCTGTTTCAGGAGCCTGAGGGCGCAACGCCCCTTGAACCGCATGAGCGAGAGGGGCTGCTTCAGACATGGATCACGCACCGCCGTGATCTCAACGAGGCAGAGCAGGAAAACATCGTCGAGGGTGCGGCCTGGGCGCGCGGTCGCCGGCGCGTATCGCTTGAACGAATGCTCAGCGAGAACTTTATGCGGACACTGCACAAGCGGATGTTTGGCGAAGTCTGGGAATGGGCCGGCACCTTCCGAACGACGGAGCGCAACATCGGTGTCCAAGCCTACCGTATCGGCGCGGAGCTCGCGAGCCTGTTAAGCGACGTCCGATATTGGGTGGAGCATGAGACATTTTCGCCGGATGAAATTACGATCAGGTTTCACCATCGCCTGGTCGCGATCCACCCATTTCCAAACGGAAATGGCCGTCACGCTCGCTTGGCGGCCGATCTTCTGATCGAACGCCTTGGCAGCGAGCGTTTCAGTTGGGGCGGCGGAACTCTGGCCGATGTCGGTGAGCTGCGGACTCGCTACGTCGCAGCCCTTCGCGCAGCCGACAACCATAATATCGCGCCGCTGCTAGAATTCGCGCGCACCTGAGAGGCGCAGCTTCAGTGCACATCGTTCGCCTTGAACCAGTTCTAACCACCGACCCGTTGATTCTCAGCATCGCGAGCAAAGCCCAGCTCGCTGGCAAAGTCTCTGGTCATTCCTGCGCGCCGTGGAGGACGCGAAGAATACGGCCTGCCCGCGGGGGCTGCGGAGGCCGTCGGCGCGTACTGCTATATTCACTTCTCCCTGAAGCAGGCAGCTGAGTTTTCAGACGGTCTCCCGGAGCTAAGCGACGAAATAGACTGCGCTGAAAATCCAGGAAAAATCCTGTCACAAACGTCAGATTTATGTGACATTCAAAAGGGTGGTTCAGGCCGCCTCAAATAGTTCGATAACATTCCCTGAGGGATCATCGCACAGGATCTGTCGCCCGCCTGGCCCCTCAACAATTTCGTTTCTGAAAACTATGTTTCGTTTGCGCAGATCAGCGACGAGCTGCGACAGATCCGGAACCTCCAAAACGAAGCGGTTCCACCCGCCGGGTTCCGGCTTGCGCCCATCTGCCATAGATTTTGCGGCCGATGCCATCGGCCCGGCGAGCCACAATGTGAGATCGCCGCGTGACAATATCGCCATTGCCGGGCCAAACTGCTGCTGGAGGGTGAAACCAAGATGCTCTGTATAGAAGGCAACGGACATATCGACATCGTTGACCAAATACCGGGCTGTAGCCATCGTCATATCCTCCATTACCAGGCTTCGGTAGCGAATGAATCGCACACTTTTCCGGCGTGCGAAAGTCAGGATTTCCGCGACGGGCATGATTAAGGAAGTTCATCTTACCCTTGCGCCTTAAGGCGCATGCTATCGGCGAAGACCCGGTGCCAGGCGAGTATACGTACGTCACGGCGAAGACCGGTTGGCCAGAAAGGATCATCTAGTACCAGTTGTTCAACGTGCTCACGACGGGCGACTTCCACCAGCCACAGCCCTCCGGCTGGAATGCCGTGGGTGGTACAGATGGCCTGCCTGCAATATAATTTAGATCGATAACAGGTAGCCGCCTTGAATGGACTCGAACCTACGACCCTTACGTCTTTCGCGCGTAAGGCATCGAAAAGGCGAACTCCAAGGCGTGGCGTCGGCTTGGTTAGCAATGCGCGAACTCGTTGCCCTCTCCGCCGTTCGCTTGAACTGTTCGTCACGATCAGCCAGAGCGGCCAAATCGCTTGACACCAGTCGAACAACTGCTGGGCAACAAGATGGACGACCTTCCCTTCCCGTTGGATCCGGCCATTGATCGCCATCATCGACGATTCGAGAACGATCCGCCGGCGTTTTTCGAAGAGTGTCGGCCCGCCCCTGTCTCGTCCTCGATGGTGATGAACATGACGCCGTTGGCCGATCCCGGCTTTTGCCGCACGAGCACAAGTCCGGCGGTATAGACCCAATGCCCTTGCGTTCATTGCCTCTGCACAATCACCGCCCCTTCAGACAGTATCATTCCGGCGCGACCTTCTGCCCGGCGCCGATGGGCAGTCAGCACTCGCTGACCCCGGCACGCCTTCGGGCGCAAAAAGGTGGGTCATCGGCGCCATAACTAAACGATTTTTGAGTTCAAGCGATCGGTTGGCGATGGGGCGGAAAAGACCGCTTGTATCGGGACTGGCCCTCAGTAGAACTCCGTTGCGTTTAACGGACCTACCGGTATATTATGTAAACCTAGCGTCAATCAGGCACTTCAAGTCGCCTAGGTATATCGAAGGAAACCATCATGCTCGAACTTGAACCGCTCTGCTTTTCTTCTGAATGCCCGAGCCGGGCCTTGTTCGATCAGATTGCTGATAAGTGGTCAATGATGGTGCTTGCCGTACTCGACGACGAACCGCAGCGCTTCAACGCCATTCGCCGTCGGCTGCAAGGTGTCACGCAAAAAGCACTCACTCAGTGCCTCCGCCGGCTCGAACGCAACGGCCTGATAGCGAGAGAGGTGATTTCACTCTCGCCGGTCGCCGTTCAGTATCAGGTGACGCCGCTGGGCCGCACGTTACGGGAGCCACTCCAGGAACTTCACAAATGGACACTGGTAAAACTGCCGGAGGTCACCGCAGCAAGAGAGGCTTTCGACAGCATAGATGGCGGGCAGAAGGGCGCGGACAGATCGCTAATCCAGTTACGTCTTTAACGCGACGAGAGCGACTGCAGGAGGTCCGATACTGGCTCGCGGCGGTTCGGGAAAGAGAACTCGGACCAGGTATACTGTGCCCTACCAGGGCTATTTTAAGTGCCTAATTGACGCCAGGTGTACAAAATATACTTGTGTTTCCGTCAACAATGATGGAGCATTTTCATGCGCAACAATCTTCAATTCTATATCAACGGAGCCTGGGTACAGCCCAAAAGCACGGCCGTTATCGATGTTATCAACCCCGCGGACGAAAGCGTCGTTGGTCAAGTCGCGCTAGGCGATGCAAGTGATGTGGACGACGCTGTTTCAGCCGCGCGAAAGGCATTTGAAACGTATTCGCTCACCTCGATTGAGGAGCGAATTTCGCTCTTCGACCGGATTATATCTGCCTACGAAAAGCGAGTGAGCGACCTGGCCCTCGCGGTAACGGATGAAATGGGCGCGCCGCGATGGCTTTCCGAGCAATTGCAGGTGACCGTCGGCGTTGCCCATTTCAAGATTGCACGAGCAGCGCTTGAGACCTACCGATTTGATGAGCCTCTTGGCACAAGTGAAGTCGTGCGCGAGCCGATCGGAGTTTGTGCGCTGATCACGCCATGGAATTGGCCCTTGATGCTGATGGCCGCAAAGGTGGCACCTGCACTTGCTGCGGGTTGCACCGTGGTGTTGAAACCGTCTGAAATCGCGCCGTTCTCAGGTACGATCCTTGCCGAGATCCTCCATGACGCCGGAGTACCCAAGGGCGTGTTCAACCTTGTTCATGGAGATGGCCGCGTTGTCGGCAATGCTTTGACGAGCCATCCCGAGGTGGACCTTGTCTCCTTCACCGGCTCAACTGGGGCTGGGATCGAGGTGGCTCGCACCGGTGCGCTCACAGTCAAAAGGGTACATCAGGAACTGGGGGGGAAGTCACCCAATATCGTTTTGCGCAGCGCGGACCTCGCTTCTGCTGTTGAAGGGGGCGTAGCGCAGATGATGCTGAACAGCGGACAGAACTGCAGCGCACCGTCTCGGATGCTGGTCCATGTCGATCAGGTTGCCGAAGCAATCAGCTATGCCAAGGCGGCCGCCGAAACGTGGTCGGTCGGCCATCCTTCTTCGAATGCAAAGATGGGACCGGTGGCCTCGGAAGCGCAATGGAACAAAATCCAGCGTCTGATCCAGTCGGGTCTCGATGAAGGCGCCACGCTTGTGACTGGAGGGCTCGGCCGTCCCGACGGACTTGATGCTGGCTTTTACGTCCGGCCTACGATCTTTGCCGATGTGCGCAACGACATGACGATCGCGCGCGAAGAAATCTTCGGGCCAGTCCTGGTCATCATCGCCTATTCCGACGAGGAGGAAGCGGTGAGGATCGCCAACGACACGACCTACGGCCTTGCTGCCTATGTCCAGGGTGAGCGGGTTGCGGCCGAAGCTGTCGCGCGTCGCCTGCGTGCCGGCCAAGTCTACCTGAACAATGTTAATCTTGATCTGGCTGCGCCCTTCGGCGGCTACAAGCAGTCCGGCAACGGACGTGAATGGGGTCCGATGGCGATCGCTGAATTCCTTGAGACCAAGGCCATCATCGGTTTCCGTGAGGCAGCTTGACAGCCTAATCTGATTATGGATGCCCGGAACTCAATTGATCCGGGCATTCTGCTGTTTCTTCCCACCGCCGGCGGAGGAACCGTGATCTGTCAGTACTTCTCGAAAGCGCGATGCGTTCTTGCAGCCCCATCTGTTCTCGATCTTTCACCCCGGCGCGGAAGAAAATAGAAGGGGCGCTGGCGGATGGAGCGCCCTGCCGATTTCAGAACAGCATGAAGTAAGAACTCACCTGACGGAATCGCCGGGTTGCATGCACCTAGCCGCAAAGACCGATTGGCAGGATCTCGAAAGCATTCGTACGGATTTGTGCAATGACATCGCCTGCGGATCCGATAGCTTACAAAAGCAAGCGGTCTCCTCGACAGCATCCGTTTTCATCTTCCGCAGTTTCCGCCCCAAGAGACTTCGCGAATGGCATCCGCAGGCGTCCCTAGAGTCCGGATGCTGCCCATAAAGGCTCCGCATTCTCCCGATCACCTTTGCGCGCAAATACGAAAATTGCCACCTTGGGAAACTTCATCTTATCGAACATTAGCTTCAGGGCCTTTATGGCCCGCGCGTCGCCATTTCTAGCTGCATTCCGTGCTTCGTCGATCTCCTTGTCGTAAAGTTCGCCAGGAAACTCCGCCGATCACCGCCGATGGGGCCGCAGAAATCGCGGATCTTCAGCGATGACTAGCGGCAGTGCGGCAGATATCTTCTCTTATTATCACACGAAGCTCGCCGAAACTTTGGAATCCAATGTGCCGGACAAGCCGATGGACCGTTGTTGGAGAAACGCGGCACCTGCGCGCCACCGCGGCAGCACTTTCAAAGGCCGTTATTTCCGGCCTTTCCAGGATCTCCCTTGCGACCCGTTCGAGACCGACGGGAAATACCAGCTGCCGGCTGGCGATCAGGCGCTTCAGCTCCTGCAGTGTTGAGGGAGGAGGAGAGTTCCGATCCTGTAGCATTGCGCTCACTTTCAAAAGAGCTGACTTCACGCAACTCAGCCGAAGCCCGCACAGAGGCGGCGCCACACATAAGATATGCGAAGTGCAGTCGGGCGTGTTTCGCTCCGACTAGATCGCCTGCGGCTTGAAATCGCTGGCTGCGACCGGCATCACGCCCTGCAACAGAGCGACGGACTTCTCCAGTCCTTCAAGGCTGTTCAGAAGCACATCCTCATGCTCTATCGAGAGCCAGCCATCGTAACCGGCCATCTTCAGCCTGTAGCAGAACTGCCGCCACCATTCTTCGCCGTGGCCAAATCCCAGCGTTATATAGGACCAGCTACGCGCCGGGATATCCATTAGGCTGCCGTTCTCCAAAAGGCTGGTGACGGCCTGCTTCGGAGTGTTGAGGAGGGTATCTTTGGCATGAACGTGGTATACGGCTCCGCCGAGCGCTTCTGCGGCGACAAGAGGATCGGCACCCATCCAGAAGAGATGCGACGGGTCCAGGTTTGCTCCGACGACCGGGCCAACGGCTTCGCGAAGCTTCAGCAACGAAGGGACGTTATAGACGCACTGATTGCCATGCAGTTCCAGCGCAATGCGTTCCACGCCGTGCTCTCTCGCTAGTGCCACGATCCTGGTCCAGTACGGGAGGAGCTTCTCCTCCCACTGGTAGCGAAGGATAGCCTGCGTTTCCGGCGGCCATGAGGAGACCACCCAGTTCGGCATGGTGTCGGCGGCATTCCCGGCTGGAAGTCCCGACATCGCGCAGACGGTCTTGATACCCAGCTCGCCGGCTGCGCGGATCGTATCCTCAAGACCCTGCCCCTGGCCATGATCGGTCGGATGCAGGGGATTTCCGTTGGCGTTCAAGCCTACCACTTCAAGTTCCCGGTCGGCGAAAGCTCTGAGGAATGACTTCTGCGCGTTCTTGTCCCGCAGGATCGTCGATAGATCGAAATGCGGCGCCGTCGACCAGCCACAGGTGTTGACCTCGACGCCGGAGACGCCCAGCCTTTGCGCGTGATCCAGCATTGCCTCGAAGGGCAGGCCGCCGAGGCTGTCTGATACGAATCCAAGCTTCATGCGTAAAACTCCGGTTTGGAAATCATTTCGACGGGAACCTTGCAGCCGTCGTTCAAGGCCGTGACGCCGGCTTCGGCGACCCTTGCGGCGCAGTATCCGTCCCAACTGCTCGACGCGATGTGCGGGAACACTCCGGTCTCGACGAACCGAATGAAAGCGCGGTTCTGGCGGCGATAGGCTTCGGCATAGCGGCCGCGCCAATCCGCTTCGTAGCTTGTGCTCTGGCCGAGCTCCCGGTCGACGCGGGTGTAGTTGACGGCGTTCATGGCGATGGTCGCCTTCTCGCCCACCAGTTCCGCGCGCACGTCGTATCCGTAGGCCGCGTTATTGTTGATCTCGATATTCACGAGTTGATCATCGGCGGTTTCGAGCACCATATAAACCGGTGCGACCAGCGCGTCGGAGCGCTTCGGCTGGAAGGCGGAGATCGATACGTATTCGGTGTCGAGAACATGTCGGACGACATCGAACTCGTGCGGGGCGGAATTGGTGATTGCCATCGCTCCGGTGAAGTCCGACGCGGGCGTCGCGACATTACGATGAAAGTTGTGCATCATCAGGGCGCGGCCAATCGCACCGTGCTCCAGAGCCTGCTTCATCTCCACATAGGATTGATCGAAGCGGCGCATGAAGCCGAGCATTATGAACTTCTTTCCCGCGGCTTCTTCCGCCTGCATGATCTCCAAGCATTCTTTCGAAGATTGCGACAGCGGCTTTTCGCAGAGAGCCCGTTTGCCGGCTCTTATGCAGGACAGCGACAAGGGCGCGTGCGTGAAATCGGGGCTTGCGATGATAACTGCGTCCACGTCCGGACGGGCGGACACCCGGTCGGGGTCTGAGTCGACGTCGTGAGCGCTGTAGGCGTCCGCCACCTTGCGGGCGCGATCCGCATCCATGTCGCAAACGACCTGGAGGCTCGCCCCCGGCAGATCTTCTGCGACGATTCTCGCATGATCGGCTCCCATCAACCCTGCCCCGATGACGGCGATCCTTATTGTCATTTCGATATTTCCTGTCGTTAGAGAACCAGCGATTTGCGGCAAGCATTGCGTCTGTCGTGCGAAATGCGTGCCGGGAACCCCATCCCGGCACGCACCCTTGGGAGGGCTTTATTTCTTTGCGTATTGGTCAACGTTGTCCTTGGTGATCGAAGCAAACGGCACCAGCTTTTCGGCCGGCGCATCCTCGCCTTTTTTCAGGCCTTCCACGACCTCGAAGGCGGCCTTCGCCTGGCCTGCGGCGTCCTGGAAGATGGTCTGCGACATGGTGCCGGCCTTGATCGCATTCAGAGCATCGGCCGTACCATCGACACCGGAGATCATCACGCCCTTGAGGCGGTCGGCACCTTGAAGTGCTTCGAGCGCGCCCAGCGCCATCTGATCGTTGGCTGCGACGATTGCATCGAACTTCGGAAAGCTTTGGATCCAGTCTTCCGTGACCTTCATGCCTTCAGCGCGGTCGTAGTTTGCCGAAAGGCTGGCGAGGGTGGCCACGTCGGAACGGCCGAGCGCATCCTCGAATCCCTTCTTTCGCTCCTGCGTGTGCGAAAGCCCCGGCGTGCCTTCGAGGTAGAGGATCTTGGCGTCCTTGGGCAGGTGTTCTTTCATGTATTCGCCCTGGAGACGGCCGGCATCGATGTTCTTCGAGCCGACGAACGTGTATTTGCCGCCTGCCGATTGGATGCCGAGAGCGATGACGGGAATGCCGGCCTGGTTCGCCTTCTCGACGCCCGGTACGATGCCCTGATAGTCGACCGGCACGACGACAATCGCATTGACTTTCTGCGCTATGAAGTTGTCGATCTGATCGAGTTGCTTGCTGACGTCGTTGTTGGCGTCGGAGAAGCTCACTTCGACTGCCGGATCGGATTTCGACGCTTCGATGAAGGCGTTTTTGCGCGCCATGACGAAGACGTCCGTATCCGCCATATTGGCGTAACCGACGACGAATTTGTCCGCGGCGGATGCAGCGCCGGTGGAGATCCCGGCAAGGGATATGGCGCAGGCGAGAGCGAGTTTGGAAATGGCTTTCATTGGGTCCTCCCATAGAGTTTCAGATTCATTCCGGATGCGGGAAATCCCGCCGACAAAGAGGTGGTTCCTCAGCAGGCGCTAGCCCGCCGAAGAACATCGGTCATGCCTTCTTTTTGCTGCGGGCAGACTTCGTCCAGACATCGAGGATCACGGCGATCGCGATGATCAGACCCTTGATGATCTGCTGCCAGTACGAGCTGACATTCATGAGATTGAGCATGTTGTTGATGACGCCGATGATCAGCGATCCGATAATTGTGCCGGTAATGGTTCCGGTGCCGCCCATCAGGCTGGTGCCGCCAACGACCACCGCGGTGATCGCGTCGAACTCATAGCCGACGCCGCCGGCCGGTTGACCGGAATTGATGCGAGACATGAGGACGATGCCTGCGACGGCGCACAGAATGCCGTTGAAGATGAAAGCCTTCACGACGATGCTGTCTGGATTGATGCCGGAAGCGCGCGCGGCACGCTCATTGCCGCCTACCGCATAGACGTATCGGCCGAACTTGGTCTTGTTGAGAAGAATCCAGGAAATGACGATGACGATCGCGAGGATGAGCACGGAGATCGGTACTGGGCCAAGCGAGCCTTGCCCGATCACTTTGAAGTCGCCCAAGCCCGTCACGGGCGATCCACCCGTATAAAGGAGCACTGCGCCGCGTGCGACGGTCGTCATTGCCAATGTCATGATGAACGACGGGATGCGGAAGAAGGTGATGACGAAACCGTTTACGATGCCGGTCAGAATGCCGACTGCTACGCCCGCGACGACCGCGAGGATGACGCTGGCGGTGATGGCCATTACGCTCGCGGCGATGACCCCACAGAGCGCGAGAACAGATCCCAGCGATACGTCGATATGTCCCAGAATAATGATAAAGGTGACGCCGCATGCGAGAAGGCTAACCACCACAACCTGACGAAGGACGTTGGTCAGGTTGGCTTCCGTCAAGAACGTCGGGCTCAAAATCGACGCGAGGATGCAGATTCCGACGAAGATGAGAACCGTGCCGTACTGCCGGTAGATCTGGGAAAAGCTCATGTTTCGAGAGCCTGAAATCACCTGGCCTCCTCGTTTCACGGCCGCCTCTGCGCGTTCGATACTCATCAGTGTCCTCCCGTGGCGAGGCGCATGATGTTTTCCTGCGTGGCCTCGTTCCTTGTTAGTTCGCCGGTCACCCGGCCTTCGCTCATCACCACCACGCGGTCACTCATGCCTAGGATCTCGGGCAGTTCAGATGAGATCATGACGATCGCCAGCCCCTGACGAGCGAACTCGGTCATCAGTCTGTGAATTTCGGATTTCGACCCGACGTCGATGCCTCGTGTGGGTTCGTCGAGAATGAGCAGCTTCAGATCACCCAGCAGCCACTTGGCGAGAACGATTTTCTGTTGATTGCCGCCGCTGAGGTTTTCAACGATCATTGCCGTATCGGGCGTCTTGATCTGGAGCATCTTGATCATGCGCTGGGAAGCTGTCTCTTCCTGCCGCTCGCTGATGAAAAGGCCGGAAGCGAACTTCTTGAGGTTCGCAAGCGAGATGTTCTCGCCGACGGACCGGCAAAGCACCAGACCTTCCGCTTTGCGATCCTCTGAGACCATGGCGATGCCGTTGGCGATGGCATCCTTCGGGGACATGAGCTTTAACGGTTTTCCGTTCAGACGGATGACGCCCGCGTCCGCCGCGTCCAGGCCGAAGATCACCCGGGCGACCTCTGTCCGCCCTGCGCCGATCAGGCCGGAAAGGCCAATGATCTCGCCGGCGCGCACCTCGAAGCTGACATTTTCGAAGCTGCCGTCACGAGAGAGGTTCTCGACGGAAAGGACAATCTCGCCGATCGGCACTTCCTCTTTCGGAAAAATACTGGAGATCGTGCGGCCGACCATCTGGGAAATCAGCTTTGCGGGCTCATATTCGCTGGCCGGGGCGGCAGCGATGAACTGGCCATCACGCATCACCGTGATGTCGTCGGCGATCTGGAAGATCTCGTCCATCTTGTGTGTGATGTAGATGATCGCGACGCCTGCTGCTTTCAGGTCTGCGATCTGTCTGAAGAGCATCGCGACTTCCGTGTCGCTGATCGCCGACGTCGGTTCGTCCATAATCACCAGAGAGGCCTCGCGCGAAATCGCCTTGACGATCTCGATGAGTTGCATCGTCGCGATGGACAGGTCTCGCATCTTGGTTTGGGGGCTGTATTTCAGACCCAGCCGATCCAGGAGCGTCTGCGTATCTGAATTCATGCGATCGAAATCGACAAACCGGGACAAAATGCCTGTCCGGCCGTAAGTGGGTTCGCGGCCGAGAAAGATGTTTTCGGCGATGGTCATGTCGAGCACCGGGCTGAGTTCCTGATGGATCATCGAGATCCCTCGGTCCAGTGCGGCTGCGGCGCTTTGGTGGTCGAGCTTTTCGCCTCTGAAAAGGATTTCTCCGCCGTCGATCGCGTAGATACCGCTCAGAATCTTCATGAGCGTCGACTTGCCGGCGCCATTTTCCCCGACGAGGACATGGACGGTGCCGGGACGAACCTTCAGGCTCATGCCATCGAGCGCGAGAACACCAGGGAAGGCCTTGGTGATTGAACGCATTTCAAGAACGAAGCCGGCTCCGCTATCTATAGGCGTGCGATGGCCTTCGCCGCCTGAAAGCGGCGCCACCTTTTGCAAGGTCGCAGACATGAGAGTATTTCCTCCAAATGAGAGAGCTCTCCCAAGCCCTCCCGCCAAATTGGCTTTTGCTGAAAGATGAAATTGCGAAAATTCCGCCAGCTGTCAACGAAGCTGTGGATTTTTCTCCCAAAACCTCTCATAAATAGCGTCAGATTATGAGAGGCTTATTATGTCACGCCCAACGATCCCCGACTTGGCAAAAGCCGCGAATGTAAGCATTTCAACAGTCGACCGCGTGTTGAACGGTCGCGACCCCGTGCGCCCACAGACGGCGGAGCGGGTTCTTAACGCCGCCCGCCAGATTGGTTTCCATGGCGTGACGGCCATCGCCCGGCGACTCGAGCACGACAAGCCGGTGATCAAATTTGGCTTTCTTCTCAAGCAGTCTCACCGCAAGCTTTATCAAATGTGGGGCGATGTTCTCGTCGCGGCGACCGAAGCATTTCCCGACGCCCATGGAAGGGCCATCGTTAGATTCATGGACGATCTTGCGCCCGACAAGGCTGCCGAGGCGATCTACGCTCTCAGTCGCGAAGCCGACGTCATTGGAATGATCACCTCCGACCACCCGCAGGTGAACCACGCCGTCGATGGTCTTGCAGCAGAGAACATTCCGGTCGTGACCATGATTTCCGATATTTCCACTGCCTCCCGCGCAGCCTATGTCGGCAACGACTGCGTCAAAAAGGGCCGCACGGCCGCGTGGTTCATAGCCGGGCTGAATGGCAATGGCGGCAAGGTTTCCGTCTTCGTCGGAAATCACCGATATCTTGCGCAAGAACTAAACGAAATGGGGTTTCGATCATACTTCCGGGAGAGCGCGCCGGGCTTTCAGATGCTGGAGACGGTTGCAACCCTTGAAGAGCCCGAAATTGCTTATGAGGCCACGCGTCACCTTCTACAGACCGAACCAAATTGGGTCGGGCTTTACGTTGCCGGCGGCGGCATCACCGGTGTGATGCGAGCTCTGCGGGAGGATGGTGGACCGGCAGCCAAACGCCTTGTGGTCATAGCACACGAGCTCACGAATGAAACAAAAGCCGGTCTTGCTGAAGGATTGATCAAGGTCGTCCTATCTCACCCGGCAAAGCAGTTGGGGGAGACCTTGGTGCGCGCAATGGCGCAAGCTCTCGATACCGACCGATCACCGACCGTGTCGCAGCACATTGTACCCTTCGACTTCTACACAGCGACTAATATCTAAGAAAACTGCCTGGTGATACGTTGGCGGCCGTTGTGACATCGCCCCCTGGCCTTTTCTCAATACTCTGCGGGCACCTCATATACTTCTGCAGCTGGATCCTCGAGGAATGAGCGCACCGTCGGTGGTAGCTGGCGGGACGATAGCGGGACAGGTCCACAGCGCGCAAGTAGTTCACGCAAGTCTGGCTCGGTGCCGACATGCCGCCAGATCATCCGCGAGGCATAGGGGAGGTTTTCCCTTCGCCACGAAATTCCCATCGTCGTCCCACGCAGATAGACGCGCTGATACTCGTCGAATGGCAGGAGGATCGTCTGCGACAGCATGGCGTTCGGTCCGACGACACGTTGCGTGATGAAGATCCGGTTCCGATAGAAGGCCGCCAAGCCCAGATATTTCGAAAACTGCTGAATGCCGCTTCCGAGGTCTCGAAGCCGCTCCATCGATTTGGCCTGCACCAATCCACCCTGCTCGATAAGGCGGCTGCACGAACAGACAACCATCCCGGGCCAGGATGGCGAACGATAATAGGTCTGAAAATAGCCGATATGACGCCTGAGCGCGGTTAGGTTTCCGGGAAACGCTTTGAGAAGCTCTGAACCTCCGTTGATACCGAGGACGGGTTTGTGAAGTCGCTCGCGAAACTGTTTGGGAGCGAGGTCAAAGTCGGCTGCATCAAGATCGAAATAGTTGGCGATGCGAGCCAGATTATGGGCGGAAGGCCTCGTCTGGCCGTTGATGTATCGATTGAATTGTTGCCGGTTGATATCGATTGCACGGCACAGATGCGAAATTGAACGTTGCGTTGCGCAGGCGATTTTGAGGTTCTCGACCAGGTGAGGCATCCGTAACTCCGTCTTCTCGTGAACTAGCGTAAACTCGCTTAAGGATGCGTCAAGTCGCGAAATTGCGTGAGCCGACCCAGCCTCTACGTTCCCACTTACAAATGAAAAAGAGGGGACCGTTATGACGCATCAAAAGGATCGATCTTCGCAGCCGAGAATCGGCCGCCGCCACTTCCTCGGCGGTGCCGTCGCGCTCGGCGCCTTGCCGGCCCTCGCCTCGGGCCTCCTGATGCCGCGTGACGCACGGGGGCAGGAAGCCAAGCGTGGCGGCCATCTGAAGCTTGGCCTCAAGGGCGGCGCCACCAGCGACGCGCTCGACCCGGCAACATACAGTGCCTCGGTACTGTTCGTCATTGGCCGCCTCTGGGGCGACACACTTGTCGAATCCGACCCCAAGACTGGCGCACCCCTGCCCTCGCTGGCAACTTCCTGGACGCCGTCGACGGATGCTTCCATCTGGACCTTCAAGATCAGGAACGATGTACGGTTTCACGACGGCAGCAAGATGACCGTCGCCGACATTGTTGCGACGCTGAAGCGGCACGCGGACAAAAACTCGCAGTCGGGCGCTCTTGGGCTCATGGCGTCAATTGCAAGCATTGAAGAAAAGGCGGGCGACCTTGTCCTGACGCTTTCGGAAGGCAATGCGGATCTGCCTCTCCTTCTCACCGACTACCACCTGATTATCCAACCCAAGGGCGGCGTCGAAAATCCGGCAGCAGCAGTCGGCACCGGTCCTTACATTCTGAAAAGCTTCGAACCCGGGGTCCGCGCCACATTCGAGAAAAACCCAAAGGATTGGCGCTCCGACCGCGGCTTTGTCGACAGCGTCGAAATACTCGTCATCAACGACAACACCGCGCGCGTTGCGGCGCTTGCCTCCGGCCAGGTCCATTTCGTCAACAGCATCGACCCGAAGACAGTTCCCATGCTGCAGCGGGCACCGACTGTGAGTATCATCCGGAATGCAGGCAAGGGCTTCTACTGCTTCCTGATGCATTGCGACACGGCGCCCTTCGACAACAGCGACCTTCGTCTCGCGTTGAAATATGCCATCGATCGTCAGTCGATCCTGGACAAGGTTCTCGCCGGCTATGGAACGATCGGCAACGACTATCCGGTCAACTCCAACTACCCCCTGGCGCCGACCGATATCGAGCAACGGCCCTATGATCCCGACAAGGCCGCCTTCTACTTCAAGAAATCGGGTCTCGACCGTCCAATTCTGTTGCGCACCTCCGACGCAGCCTTCCCGGGCGCCGTGGATGCGGCGATCCTGTTCCAGCAAAGCGCGCGCAAGTCCGGGATCACGATCGACGTGAAGCGCGAACCGGAAGACGGCTACTGGACTAATGTCTGGAACAAGCAGCCCTTCTGCGCCTCCTTCTGGGGCGGTCGCCCGACACAGGATTCTCGCTATTCCACCTCCTATCTATCGACCGCCGAATGGAACGACACGCATTTCAAGCAGCCTGACTTCGACAAGTTGGTATTGCAGGCGCGGTCTGAGCTCGATGAAGCCAAGCGCAAGGTGCTTTATCGACAGCTGGCTTTGATGGTGCGAGACGATGGCGGTCTGATCCTGCCCGTCTTCAACGACAACATCATGGCCTCTTCGAAGACGCTGAAGGGCTATGTCGACGACATCGGCAACGATATGTCGAACGGCTACGTCGCGACGCGTGTCTGGCTGGACGCCTGATGCCCGAAGCCGGGCGAATAGGGCGCGCGCGGATTCTAACCAATCTGTCCCGCATTGGCGGAAATTGATCTTCACTCTGGCAGTGCATAGCGCGTCAGCAGAGCCTCGCCCTCTTCGATGGCGATCTCGATCACCTCGTTCACCAGATCCGGAGATCCGGCGAGTTCCCGCAGAACGAGCGTGAACAATTCCCGCTGCTGCATCGGCAGAACCTGCGGCACGATGATCACCAAGCCAGCATGCAGATCCTCTCGCGCATGGAGTTTCCTGAAGTCGCGGGCATTGTTCGTCACGAAGGTAAAATCTTCCGCGACGATCCGAGGCATCAGATCCCAATCGGTCTCGCCGCTCAGGCCCAGCCAATTGACGTGGAAGCAATCGTGGCCGTGATGTTGAGCCACGGCCACGAGCGATGTGTGCAAGCATTCATCGACGAGAAACTTCACGTAGCCGTGCCCGAGGGCTTTTCGGTACCGGCCTTTCCGAGAGGCAAGCGCTTCACCGACTTCACTTTCAGTCCCTGCTCCGACAACTTTCGTGGCCGCCCACGGGCAGGATGAGCCGCTACCCAGATTTCGGCGAGGTCCACCATGCGCGCAGTGAGAGCCGGATAGCCCTCGACGATCTCGTCCGTGGGAGCGCCTTGCAATTTCATCGCAGCGATTGTTCGGACAGGAACGCGCGTTCCTTTGAAGACCGGCTCACCGCCAACCACACCTTTCACGCTGTGGATGATCTTGTCCGCTTCCCTGAGCGCTTCGCCACGCGCGGCCAAGTGCTCCCTCGCTCTCGCGACGTCGACGATCAGATAGTCGTCTGCTCTGACCGTGTCGGCTTCAGGATTTTCGTCGATGGCGGCAAAGAGGCGCTTCCGGCGCTCGGCGGAAAGGATTGAGCCGACGCCGAACCAGAGTTTCAGGCGCAGCAGATCGTCGTCAGTGATCGCTCGGCTTCGGTGGCCGGTAGAGGGGCTTCCAATGATTCGTTTGTCGATCGCGTTGTGTACCGACTTAATGCCGATCTCACTCACGGCAGCCGCCTCAGTGGGTGTGTATTCGCGAAGTCCTGCAGCCATAATTAATATTCTCCTTCGAAAGAATATATATGATTCACGGGTAATTCGCAATGTGGCTGCTCAACGACATCGATCCGCAGACTTGGCTTGCTGACGTCCTGGCCCGCATCGCCGACACGCCAATCAGTAAGCTGGTGCAATTGCTTCCGTGGAATTGGCAGCTACACGGACTGAACGCTCAAGCAGCCTAATCTGCGGCCTTCACCGGATGCTCTGATGTCCGTTGTCAAGACTCTGGACGCACGAGACCAACCGCTCGGCGGAGCGGTGGTCAAGGATGCACGCTCATAGGTGGAGACGGGACCTGAAGGACGTCGGTGATCAAGCTCTGATGCGCGGATTGGATACCGCA
>NZ_JBFTZZ010000030.1:0-81056 GCF_056406515.1 Rhizobium sp. P1_B8
ATCGGCTCGCGAAAGATGACGCCGCCGAGAATGTTGCGGATCGTGCCGTTGGGGCTCTTCCACATTTCCTTGAGGTTGAATTCCTTGACGCGGGCTTCATCCGGCGTGATCGTCGCGCACTTGATGCCGACGCCATACTTCTTGATGGCGTTGGCGGCATCGACGGTGACCTGGTCGTTGGTGGCGTCCCGGTTTTCGACGGAGAGGTCGAAATAGTCGATGTCGAGGTCGAGATACGGATGGATCAGCTTATCCTTGATGAGCTGCCAGATGATGCGCGTCATTTCATCGCCGTCGAGATCGGCGACGGGATTGGCGACCTTGATCTTGTTCATGTATCTGCCTCGTTCGAGCTTGAATGGGGACGGGGTCCCGGGTGGGTGATATGATCCGGAGCGCTATAGCATTGTGAACCGGGAACGCAAAGCTGCAAGGGGTTCGACAATGCGTTTTTGCCGCCATTGCCACGCGCTGAAATTTAGCTAGTGTCCGCCGCGATCTGCCGCTCCGGACATTCGACCATGAAGACAATCGCCGTTGTTATCGCAAGCCTTATCGCCTTTTCAGGCATCAGTCACGCTGCCGACATTACCGCTCCTGTGAAGGAGATCATGGAGGCGACAAGGAGCAACTGGGCCGACAACAACAGCGACTGGACCGACATCTTCGATGCGAGCCGGCTCGAGCATCTCTACAGCCGCGATTTCGTCGCGAGATACCAGGCGGCGGCGCAGTTTCCCGCCATCGATGACGACGGCATATCGCCCTTCGACTACGACGTCATCGTCAACGGCCAGGATGCGTGCCCGCTGGAGGATCTGACGATGGCGGCAGCGCCAGTGATCGACGGCGTGGCCGAGGTGACGGTGCGCTTCAGGAAATCCGCCTGCTCGGATGCGCCCGATGCCAAGGACTATACGACCGTTCGTTTCGAAGTGGTCGAGGAAGGTGGTAAGCCCGTCATCGACGATATCGTCACAGAGAATATCGAAACGCAGGCGCGCGATTCCCTGAAGACGACCATGGCGCTGATTGCCAAGGGCCAATAGGCGCGCGACATTCGAGAGCATCGAGATTCGATCTCGGGCAGTTTGATTTCCGCTGTTGCGGCGGTATCTGTTGATCCCTGGGCGGCATGAGGGGCTCTCGCATTTGTTTTCCGGTTTTCAGTTCCGCGACTGGCTGCTTGCCAACGATCCGGCGCTTTCGCGTCTGCGCATGGCCTCGCGTGTAACGCTGACGATCGTTTTCTCGTTTTTAGTCCTTCTCGCCATCCAGATGTTCATTCTGCCGTTGCCGACGGCCGCCTTCGGTCTTGGCATCGTGCTGTCGATCGAGGGCGGGGTGGCGGTTCGCGACAAGGGCAATACGCGCCAACTGGTGACGCGGCTCTTCGGTTGCGTCGCAAGCCTTGGCGTCGTCGCGATCGCGGCGGGCCTCGAAGATCAGCGTTTTCTCTCCGATCTCGTCTTCCTGGTGGTGATCGCGCTCGCATCGGCGGGCCGCGTGTTCGGGCCGCGCGGCTTTGCGATCGGCATGTTCGCCTTCACCTCTTATTTCATGGGCTCTTATTTCCGGCCTTCCCTTGCCGAGCTGCCTGATGTGGCGATCGGCCCCGTCGTCTCGGTGCTCGTCGGCCATTTGGTGAGAGCAGTGCTGCTGCCGGACGACTGGCGACGGGACCTGCTGCGCTCGCTCGAAAGCGTGCGCGGCCGGATCAACCAGATTCTCTTCAAGCTCGCCGCCCTTGCCGGCGGCGCTGAGATCGGCGAAGCCGACCGGCAGGAGCTGCGCCAGCTGGAAGACCGGCTGAAGGAAGTGGTGCTGATGGCGGAGACCTTTATTCCGCGCCCGCCCGGCGGGGTTTTCGATGGCACCGCTGATCCCGCCGCCGAGCTGGCGATCCGGCTCTTCGATGCGCATCTTGCTGCCGAGAGCGCGATCGTGCTGAGCTTCCAGAGTCCGCCGCCCTTTGCGCTCGTGCATGCCGTGATCGAGGCGGATGCGGTGGAACTTGGAAGATATGAGGAAATGGCCGAAACCATCAAGGACCAGCCGCAGGGCGAGACCGTGCGTGCGCTTCTCTGGCTCGGTAAGGCCCGGCAGGAATTGACGCAGGCGATCGGCGAGGGGCAGGCCTCCGGTTTCTCCGGCATTGACGCCGTCATGGATACGGCGCAACCTCAGCCGATCGACTTTTCGTTCGCCAATCCGCTGCTGCGCTTGGCGCTACAGATCACGCTCGCCTCGGCGATCGCCATGTGTTTCGGTCTGCTGCTGTCGCGCGAGCGCTGGTTCTGGGCAGTGCTCGCCTCCTTCCTCGTCTTCACCAATACCAATTCGCGCGGCGATACGGCGATGAGGGCCCTATC
This sequence comes from Rhizobium sp. P1_B8, assembly GCF_056406515.1. NCBI lineage: Bacteria > Pseudomonadati > Pseudomonadota > Alphaproteobacteria > Hyphomicrobiales > Rhizobiaceae > Rhizobium > Rhizobium sp. P1_B8. The sequence continues at coordinate 2,373 of NZ_JBFTZZ010000030.1, forward strand.
GCGCTCACTCGGCACGGTATTCGGCATCGCCATCGGCCTCGTGCTGGCAACGATGATTTCGGGCGAGCCTGATATCGCCATTCCGGTCGCCGCCATCTGCATCTTCCTCGCCTTCTATTTCCTGCAAGTTTCCTATGCGACGATGACCTTCTTCATCTCGATCGTGCTCTGCCTGGTCTACGGGATGACCGGCGTGCTGACGCTCGATCTGTTGAAGCTGCGCATCGGGGAGACCATGATCGGGGCGGCGGCCGGAACGGCGGTCGCCTTCGTCGTTTTCCCCACGCGCACGCGCGGCGCGCTCGATACTGCACTCGCGCACTGGTTCCAGGCGCTGCGCGACCTGCTTGCCGGGATCGGCGAGGGCAAAAGCGGTTTCGAGTTGATGGCGCTGTCGCAGACGATCGATGCCTGCTACCGCGACGTAACGGTGGCGGCGCGCCCGCTTGGCTCGTCCTGGTCGGTGGTGACGCGCCCAGGCCAGATCCGCCAGACGCTGGCGATCTTCCTCTCTTGCACCTATTGGGCGCGTATCCTGGCGAAGAGTTACGACGCGCCGGCCGCCGACGACAATCTGAAGACGCTGATCGCGGCGGATCTGGCGCTGATCGACAATGCAGCGCCGCGCGGCTCGACCTGTTTCCTCATTCAGCGCAAGGCATCGCGGACAACAGGCCGGCACCTGCCGCTGTCGCGCGAGGGTGCGAGACTCGGGCTCGAAATGATCGGTTCGGCGCTGGAAAGGCTTTATCCTGACGCAGACGTCTTGCCGTTTGCAGCAGGCGAGGCTATTGCGCGCTCGAAACAGGGATAGGACCATGGCAGGCACGAACAGCGAGCGTCAACTTCTGGCCGAAGGCCCGGCCATCATTCTGGTCGAGCCGCAGATGGGCGAGAATATCGGCATGGTGGCGCGCGCCATGGCGAATTTCGGCCTTGCTGAACTGCGCCTCGTCAATCCGCGCGACGGCTGGCCGAACGAGAAAGCCCTGGCGACTGCCTCCAAGGCCGATCACGTCATCGAGGCGACCAAGGTCTACGACACGCTGGAACAGGCGGTCGCCGATCTTAATTTTGTCTATGCGACGACCGCGCGCGAGCGCGACGGCTATAAGCCGGTGCGCTCTCCCGTCATCGCCGCCGAGACGCTCCGGGCGAGGTTCCGCGCCGGTGAGGGCACCGGCATCCTCTTCGGGCGTGAGCGTTGGGGGCTGACCAACGAGGAGGTGGCGCTTGCCGACGAGATCGTCACCTTTCCCGTCAATCCGGCCTTTGCCTCGCTGAACATCGCCCAGGCGGTGCTGCTGATGTCCTATGAATGGATGAAATCCGGCATGGAGGATCTCGGCGCCGTGCCTTTTCAGGCGATGGGGCAGACGCCTTCGACCAAGGACCAGCTGTTCGGCCTGTTCGATCAGCTGGAAGAGGCGCTCGATGCGCGCGGTTATTTCCATCCTGCCGGGAAAAAGCCGAAAATGGTCGACAATCTGCGCGCTGTTCTATCCCGCCGGGCCTTCACGGAGCAGGAAATCAGCGTGTTGCGCGGCGTCATCTCCTCTCTCGACCGCTTCTCGCGCAAGAGCCCGCGCGGCGGCAGGTTCCCGACCGCGACCAAGGAAACACCGCCAGATGACAGCGCCGACGCATGAGCTGAAACCCGTCCTCGTCTTCGATTCCGGCATCGGCGGGCTGACCGTCTTGCGCGAAGCGCGCGTGCTGATGCCGGAACGTGGCTTCATCTATGTCGCCGACGACGCCGGCTTTCCCTATGGCGGCTGGGAGGAGCAGGCGCTGAAGGAACGGATCATCGGGCTTTTCGGCCGGCTGCTCGAACAACACGATCCCGAGGTCTGCATCATCGCCTGCAACACCGCCTTCACGCTGGTTGGCGCCGATCTCCGCGCCGCCTTTCCTCAGATGACCTTCGTCGGCACCGTGCCGGCGATCAAGCCGGCGGCGGAGCGCACGCGCTCCGGCCTGGTCTCGGTGCTCGCGACGCCGGGTACGGTCAAGCGGGCCTATACACGCGATCTCATCCAGTCCTTCGCCCAGCAATGCCATGTCCGCCTCGTCGGCTCGGAGAACCTTGCGCGCATGGCAGAGGCCTATATTCGTGGTGACGCCGTCTCCGACGACGCCGTGCTTGCCGAAATCCACCAATGCTTCGTCGAGAAGGACAGTCAGAGGACCGATATCGTCGTGCTTGCCTGCACGCACTATCCCTTCATGGCCAATCTATTCCGCAGACTGGCGCCTTGGCCGGTGGACTGGCTGGATCCGGCAGAAGCCATTGCCCGGCGGGCGCGCACACTCGTTCCGCAGATCGCCGATGCCGTTCACCCCGATAATTTCGACTTTGCCGCCTTTACATCCGGCAATCCCGACTTTGCGACGCGCCGACTGATGCAGGGTTTTGGTCTCAGCACGCGATAAGGCACTGCACGCTTTATTTCACTGATCTCATCGCGCAAGATCTCCGCGGGGAATCGCGGGCGGGTGTTTATCGCTCAAGACATAAAAGGGATGCGCCGTGCCGCTGCAAAGACTTGTCATGCTGATCTTTTTTCTGCAGCCGATAGCCTTTGGCGCCTGGTTACCGCGCATTCCTGATATCCAGGCGAAGCTTGAACTCGGCACCGCCGATCTCGCGGTCGCACTTCTGGGATTGCCGATCGGCACGCTGATCACCCTGCCGTTTGCCGGCCGCCTCGTCTCGCGCATCGGCGGGCGCATGGCGATCATCTATGGTTTCATCTTCTTTCTTGCCGTGGTTTCGCTTCCAGCCTTCGCGCCCAGCGCCATGCTTCTATTCTTCGCCTTGATTGTCGTTGGGGTCGCGCTTTCGACGGTGGAACTCGGCATGAATGTCGAGGCCGATGTGACGGAGAAGGCGACGGGGCTGATCATCATGAGCCGCTGCCACGGCTTCTGGAGCTTTGGCATCATGGCCGGCAGCCTGATCGGCGTTGGTGCCATAGCCATCGGGCTTTCGCCGCACTGGTCGATTCTGATCACGGCGCTCGTCATCCTGCCGGCTGCGCTGATTGCCAGCCTGCGCCTGCCGAAATTGCCGGAAAGTCACCATGCGGAGAATTCGCAGGCAATGACCGGCTTCAAGCTGCCCGGTCTTGCCCTGCTCGGGATCTGCGCCTTCGTCTTCGGCGTGACGATGACCGAAGGTGCGATGGCCGATTGGTCGGCGGTCTACCTCCGCGATGTCATGAATGCAGAAGGCGCGCAAACCGGCCTCGGTTATTCGGTTTTCGCTTTCATGGTTGCGGCGGGGCGCTTCAGCGGTGATTACATGAAAGGCCGTTTCGGCGCGATTGCCATTGCCCGTGGTTGCGGCATCGCCTCGCTTGCCGGCATGCTCGTCGTTCTCCTTGCACCGGCGACGCCGCTTGCGCTACTCGGCTTTGCCGCAGTTGGTGTCGGTGTCTCGGTCGGGTTTCCGCTTGCGGTGACGGCCGTTGCTTCGCTGACTGACCGCCCGCCCGCTTCAAGCGTTGCGACGCTCTCCTTCGCAGCCCTGACCGGTTTTCTCATCGGGCCGCCGATCATCGGCTTTCTCGGCGAACTCCTGGGCTTGCGCGCGGGGCTTGCGGTCTTGCTGGTACCGCTTTTCGTCAGCCTGCTCTGCACACGTTTGCTGATTCCGACGCAGAAGGACATGGCGGGCGACCTCGTCGAGCGCGAGGCGGTGTGAAGCCTTATGTCCCTAGAGCGCAGAGCCGATGCTATAGGGCTGGGTTTCCCTGTGGGTTCTTGAAGGTTTGACGACAACAGTGCCTGCGAATCTGTTACAGACGGGCCGGGAATTTGTAAGGGGAATGGGACGTGCAGGTTGGCATCGATATGGGATTGGCGTCCGGCAGCCCGGCGACGCTCGATATCGAGGAGCTGCTGGCGACCCGTCTGCTCGTGCAGGGCAATTCCGGATCGGGCAAGTCGCATCTGTTGCGCCGCCTGCTCGAGCAATCGGCACAATGGGTACAGCAGGTCATCATCGATCCCGAGGGTGATTTCGTCACGCTCAGCGACAGGTTTGGCCACGTCGTCGTCGACGGTGAGCGCACAGAGGCGGAGTTGGCCGGCATTGCCAACCGCATCCGCCAGCATCGCGTTTCCTGCGTGCTGACGCTCGAAGGCCTCGATCTCGAAGATCAGATGCGTGCTGCCGCCGCTTTCCTCAACGGCATGTTCGATGCCGATCGCGAATTCTGGTATCCGGTTCTCGTCGTGGTCGACGAGGCGCAGATGTTTGCGCCGTCGGTTGGCGGCGATGTCTCGGAGGATGCGCGCAAGATGTCGCTCGGCGCGATGACCAACCTGATGTGTCGGGGCCGCAAGCGCGGCCTTGCCGGCGTAATCGCGACACAGCGGCTTGCCAAGCTCGCCAAGAACGTCGCCGCCGAGGCCTCGAACTTCCTGATGGGCCGCACCTTTCTCGATATCGACATGGCGCGCGCTGCCGACCTGCTCGGCATGGACCGGCGCCAGGCCGAGATGTTCCGCGATCTCAAGCGCGGCAATTTCGTCGCTCTCGGACCGGCGCTGTCACGCCGGCCGCTGCCGATCCAGATCGGCGCCGTGGAGACCTCGGCGCGCTCTTCCAGCCCGAAACTGATGCCGCTGCCGGATGCGCCTCAGGATGTCGAGGACCTGATCTTCACGCCCGATCCGGAGGAATTCCAGCGCCCGCCCGTGCGCCGCGCCCCACCGGCGCCGCGGCCGACGACCGACATTCTGGCCGAGCTCTCGCGCTCGACGCCGGCGGCATCGGCGGCACCTGCCGAGCCGAGGGCGAGCCAGGTGGAAGTGTCCGCCGAGGAGCGGGAGGAGCGCCTAGCCGGCGTTCTTGCCGAAATACTCGACGATCCCACCTCCGCCTTCCGCACCGATTCGGTGCTCTACCAGGATTTTCTCGTGCGGCTGCGCATGCGCCGCGTGCCGGGACCGCCGATCGCGCTGCCGGATTTCCGTCGGCGGGTGGCGATCTCGCGTTCCGGCGTCGATGCGACGACAGCTGCGACTGTTGCCTGGGCGACGGCGCTGTCGCTGTCATCGGGTGTCACCGACGACCTGCAGGGCGTCTTCCTGATGCTCGCCAAAGCCGCCGTCTGCGGCGAGCCGTGCCCGTCGGATGCGCGGATCGCCCGCGCCTACGGCACCCATTCCGCCCGCCGCGCCCGCCGCCTGCTTGGTTATTTCGAGGAGCAGGGCATCATCGTCGTGCACGCCGATTTTTCCGGCAAGCGTATCGTCGCTTTCCCGGATATGGACTGCCAGACGGCGCCGGGCGACGCCAACGCCCCCGACACGGGCGACCAGCCGCTGGCGGCGGAATAGTGGCGCTTTCGGGGTTTGCCGCTGTTGACATTTTCATGACGGCCCTCTAAAGACCGCCGCAAGCACCGGGCAGCAATGTCCGGTGTTTCATTTGACATGTCCCGTGGATCGTTCCTGTTCGCTAACCGGAACATCCTGTCAGATCTCGGCAGAGATCAGAGGAGGGCGTGTTTCCTTCGTGCGGTTTGGCAACAAACCGTCATAAACCTTTGAAAGGAAATACGATGAGCAAGCGCGAATCGTCCAAGTACAAAATTGACCGCCGTATGGGCGAAAACATCTGGGGCCGTCCGAAGTCCCCGGTGAACCGCCGCGAATACGGCCCGGGCCAGCATGGCCAGCGCCGCAAGGGCAAGCTTTCGGATTTCGGTGTGCAGCTGCGCGCCAAGCAGAAGCTCAAGGGTTACTACGGTGACCTGCGCGAGAAGCAGTTCCGCGCGATCTTCGCCGAAGCCGACCGCCGCAAGGGCGACACCTCTGAAAACCTGATCGGCCTGCTGGAATCGCGCCTCGACGCTATCGTCTATCGCGCCAAGTTCGTTCCGACGGTCTTTGCTGCCCGTCAGTTCGTCAACCATGGCCACGTCACCGTCAACGGTGTGCGCGTCAACATCGGTTCCTACCGTTGCAAGGCCGGCGACGTCATCGAAGTTCGCGAAAAGTCGAAGCAGCTGGTGACCGTTCTGGAAGCCGTCAGCCTCGCAGAGCGCGACGTTCCCGACTATATCGAAGTCGATCACAACAAGATGGTCGCAACCTTCGGCCGCGTTCCGACGCTCAGCGACGTTCCGTTCCCGGTCGTCATGGAACCGCACCTGGTCGTCGAATTCTATTCGCGTTAATGCATTCGTCTCGCAGTCGAAACCGATTGCGAGAACAGCATGCGTCGATATACGGAAAGCCGCTCTTTCGAGCGGCTTTTTTGCGATCTGGAGAGAAGCGATGGCAGATTTGCAGGCGATCCTCGATAGCATCTACGCCGATATCCAGCCGCGGATCGGCGAGGGCAAGGTCGCGGACTATATTCCCGAGCTCGCCAAGGTCGACCCGAAGCAGTTCGGCATGGCGATCGTCACTGTCGACGGCAAAGTCTATCGCGTCGGCGATGCCGACACTGCCTTCTCGATCCAGAGCATATCGAAGGTCTTCATGCTGACGCTGGCGCTCGGCAAGGTCGGCGAGGGGCTGTGGAAGCGGGTCGGGCGCGAACCCTCCGGATCGGCTTTCAACTCGATCGTCCAGCTCGAGCATGAGAGCGGCATCCCCCGCAACCCCTTCATCAATGCCGGCGCGATCGCCGTCAGCGACGTCGTCATGGCCGGCCATGCGCCGCGCGAGGCAATCGGGGAGCTGCTGCGCTTCGTGCGTTATCTGGCCGATGACGAGTCGATTACCATCGATGACAAGGTGGCGCGCTCGGAAACGCAGACGGGATACCGCAATTTCGCGCTTGCCAATTTCATGCGCGCCTACCGCAATCTCGACCATCCCGTCGACCACGTGCTCGGCGTTTATTTCCATCAATGCGCCTTGTCGATGAGCTGCGAGCAGCTCGCCCGCGCCGGGCTGTTCCTGGCGGCGCGCGGGAGCAATCCGACGACCGGCCATTCGGTGGTTTCGCCGAAGCGGGCGCGGCGTATCAATGCGCTGATGCTGACCTGCGGCCATTACGACGGCTCGGGCGACTTCGCCTATCATGTCGGCCTGCCCGGCAAGAGCGGCGTCGGCGGCGGCATCTTCGCAGTGGCGCCCGGTATTGCCTCGATCGCGGTGTGGTCGCCGGGGCTGAACAAGGTCGGCAATTCGCAGCTCGGCGCCGCGGCGCTGGAAATGCTCGCAGCGCGCACCGGCTGGTCGGTTTTCGGCGATTGATGCTGTGTTGCGAGGCGCGTTTCTGCTAGAGCAAATGTGGAATTTCTGTAGGACGAAGCAATGAATATCGCAGCCAATATTGCCGACGAGTTGGAGAGTGGCGAGGCCGATAGCAGCGGCCATGCGCTGTTTGCCGACGCGCCGCGTTCGGTCTCCTTCAACAAGCTGCGCAAGCGGCTGCTGCGGCAGGTGCGCCAGGCCTTCGACGATTTCGACATGCTGAAGGGCCAGAAGCGCTGGCTGGTCGGCCTTTCCGGCGGCAAGGATTCCTACGGGCTGCTGGCGCTGCTGCTCGATCTCAAATGGCGCGGCCTGTTGCCGGTCGAACTCATCGCCTGCAATCTCGACCAGGGCCAGCCGAACTTCCCCAAGCACGTGCTGCCGGATTATCTCACCAAGATCGGCGTTCAGCACCGGATCGAGTATCGGGATACCTATTCGATCGTGAAGGACAAGGTGCCTGAAGGCGCCACCTATTGCTCGCTCTGTTCGCGGCTGCGCCGCGGCAATCTCTACCGCGTCGCGCGGGAAGAGGGTTGCGATGCGCTGGTGCTTGGCCACCACCGCGAGGACATTCTCGAAACCTTCTTCATGAATTTCTTCCATGGTGGCCGGCTCGCCTCGATGCCGGCGAAGCTTCTGAACGACGAGGGCGATCTGATGGTGCTCCGGCCGCTCGCCTATGCCGCAGAGGACGATCTCGCGAAATTCGCCGTCGCCATGCAGTTTCCGATCATCCCCTGCGATCTCTGCGGATCGCAGGACGGGCTGCAACGCAATGCGATGAAGGACATGCTCGCCGATATCGAGCGGCGGATGCCGGGCCGCAAGGAAACAATGCTGCGGGCGCTTTCGCATGTGAACCCGTCGCATCTGCTCGACCCAAAACTCTTCAACTTTTCCACCCTTGGTGTCACCGATCCTTCATGAAGGGCCGGCTATGGAGGCTGGCTATTGAATGAAGGCAGGATTTCGCATGACTATTTCAGACCAGGATATTCTCTTTCTCGGCGACTGCGTCAGGGAGGCCGCGCGTGCCGAGATCATGCCGCGTTTCCGCAATCTCGGCGCTGCCGATGTTTCGGAAAAGACTTCGGCAATTGATCTGGTGACGCAGGCGGACGTGCTTGCCGAACACCGGATCACCGCGGCGCTGAGAGAGCGCTTTCCCGCAGCACTCGTCGTCGGCGAGGAGGCTTATGATGCCGACCGGTCGGTCGTGCCGGCCCTTGCCGATGCGGAGCTCGCCTTCGTCATCGACCCTGTCGACGGGACGTTCAATTTCGCCGCCGGGCTTCCCGTTTTCGGGACGATGCTGGCGGTGACGATCAAGGGCGAGACGGTCGCCGGCATCATTCACGATCCCGTTCTCGGCGATACAGTGACCGCGATCAGGGGCGCAGGCGCCTTTCTGACGCGTCGGGACGGGCAGTCGACAAAGCTGAAGGTCGCTGAGCCTGCTAGCCTGAACCAGATGGTCGGTGGCCTGTCATGGAGCCACATGGACGAACCGGATCGCGCGCGTATCTGCGCCAACATGGCAAAGATCCGGATGACCTTCGCCTTCAACTGCTCGGCCTACGAATACTGGATGGTCGCCTCCGGCAAGATGCATTTCATCGGCCATGCGAAGCTGATGCCCTGGGATCACCTGGCCGGCGTGCTCGCGCATCAGGAGGCCGGTGGCCATACGGCGAAATTCGACGGTACGCCCTATCGCCCCGGCGAGACGACGGGTGGCATCATCTCTGCGCCCGACCGGGAGAGCTGGCAGCTCATCCGGCGCGAGATCGTCGGCATCTGATTCAAGGTTCTCCGGAGAGACCTAAGCGTGAGGATTTGACATGACTTCGACTGTTGACGTGACCGTTCTGGCCGATCTGCTGCGCCGCGCGGCGAAGGCAGAGATCCTGCCACGCTTCCGCCGGCTCGGTCAGGACGATGTGCGCGCCAAGAGCGAGGCGACCGATCTCGTCACCGAGGCCGATGAGCAGGCCGAGCGGATGATCAAGGCGGAAACTCAGCGGCTCTGGCCGGGCGCGCTGTTCCTTGGCGAAGAATCGGTCGCGGCCGATCCTGATTTGCTTGGCAGCCTCGAACATGCCGATCTTGCGATCGTCGTCGATCCGGTCGACGGCACGTTCAATTTTGCCGCCGGTATCCCGGCCTTCGGCGTCATGGCGTCCGTCATCTCCGGCGGCGAGACTGTTGCCGGTATCATCTACGATCCGATGGGCGACGACTGGGTGATGGCGGAAAAGGGCGGCGGCGCCTGGCTGCGGCGGCCGGAAGGCGGCGCCGAGCGGCTCTCGGTCGCAGCGCCCGTGGGACTGGAGCATATGGTCGGGATGGCCTCGACCGGCTACCTGCCGAAGGAGAAACGCGCCGAAGTGCTCGGCAATCTCGCCAAGGTGCGCTTCCTCACCAATTACCGCTGTGCGGCCCACGAATACCGCACCTTTGCCGGCGGCCATGTGCATTACCTCATGTACAACAAGCTGATGCCCTGGGATCACCTTGCGGGCACGCTGATCTCGCAGGAGGCAGGCGCCTATGCGGCGCGCTTCGACGGCTCGCCCTACCTGCCGCATCATCTCGATGGCGGGCTGCTGATTACCCCCGACAAGGCCTCCTGGGAGGTGCTGCGGCGTGAGGTGTTCACGGTCTGATCAACCGCTCGATCTGCCGCATATTACTGGTAGAGCTTTTCCATGAGAAAGTTTTCCAGGCCTTGCCCACGCTTCTCGACGATTTGCTTCGTTATGACGCGGAACCCTTTGCGCTCAAAAAACGGTCGGGCCGTTCGGCTGGCTTCGGTATAAATTCGGCTAAACCCCAGTTTCAGAGCTTCGCCTTCGACCCTGCTTAACAGGTGGCTTGCTATTCCAAGCCCCTGAAACTCGGGGTGCACAAACATCATGTCCAGGCATCCGTCGCCGGTCAGGTCGGAAAACCCGACAGGCTGTCCGTCAAATTCTGCGATCCAGGCAGGCCTGCTTGTCCTTCGCTCTGCCCATAGTCCGCGATCTTCCACCTTTGCCCAAGCCTGGATCTGAGCGGGTGAGTAGTCTTTCGACGCGACCTCTCGTATGGCGCTCAGAAAAATTTCAATCGTCGCGTCCACGTCGCCTGGCGCGTAAGGCCTGATCAGAATTCGGTCGTCCATCGAGAGCGCCTTTCGCGCAATGCTGCGCCAATCCGATGGATTGAACCATCGATCAAATCACTGCAGCGCTCACGCTACAGCATCTCAAGAATATGTTCCCATGCGAGTCGTCCCAATTTGGCGTCGGCCTCGTCACTTCCACCATGAGCGCGCAGCGATGATCGGGGGGTGGTTTCGCCCGGCAGCAGAATGCGATGGCCCGCATCTTCTCCCAACACAAGCTGGGTGAGTAAGCCCGAAGCTGCGCGCCTCCGAACAAGTGACGCGGCAAATTTGTCTGATGGCCAGAGCGCGTCATCGCATCCTGCTACGAGCAGAATTTCGGCATTCGTTCTCTCCAAAGGGATAGCCGCTGCTTCGATCTCAGACTCGTGCACCTGAAGGCATCTTTCGAACAGGCCTCGATAGGAGACCAGCTCGTCTCTGTATTCTCGCACCCATTCTGGGTCCGACGAAACAAAGGGAAGCGGTGTGCCTCGCAATGTCCACGACGAGCGTTCCGGCCAGCTAATGCCATCAAGCCCTGGACCAATATTTCCCCACACGACTGACGAAGGGCTCATCGCGACGACCGCGCTGATGCGCGGATCGTATACCGCCGTGAGCAGCGCAGCTTCGGCGCCTTTCGATGTCCCCACCAGGACGAGGCGTTTGCAACCGAGTTCGATCAAATAATCAGTAGCAGCGAAGAAGGTTTCCAGCGGCACCTCGCAAATGCCTGGCGCCTGGCCTTCGCCGCCGAACCAGCGAAGCGCGATGACCGTTGCCCCTTGGCTGGCAAACAGCCTGGCACGGGCCACATCCACCCGGCCACTGGTGCCGCCGAGTACCACAACGCCAGTGCCGGTATCTGGTTTGACTTGAAATATCTCGCCCTGCAATGGCGGGGGGAGACGTTGATATCCTGCATCCAAAACCAGGCTCCTTCTTCCAGGGGCATCCAGATTTAGGAACGTGCCGACTTGCCAACTAATGCAATGCCGCCGGGGATCAATCGCTCCGGCATATTTCCTATTTCAGAAGTGGGCAGGACCGGGATCGAGCTGCGGGCTGTCTCCCGGATGGGTGAAGAGCTTACCGTTCTCAGCCCAGAGGGTGGCTGCGATGGTGACCGCACCGAAGAGGGCGAAGCCGCCGAAGAGCGGCTGCACCGTGCCGTTGAACATCTGGCCAACCAAGCCACCGAGAATGGCGCCGGCCGTCGTCGAGACGAAGCCGGTGATGGCGGTCGCCGTGCCGGCGAGATTGCCCATCGGCTCGAGGCTGATGGCGGTGAAATTGGTGGCGATCACGGCAAACATCATCAGCACGATGGTGAAGATGCCGTAGGCGACGGCGAAATCCGGCTTGCCGGCCAGTGAGAGGAAAAAGCCGGCGGCCGACAGGGCCGTGAAGATCAGCAGGGCGGCGTGCGAGATGCGGCGCATGCCGAATTTGCGCACGAAGAAGCCGTTGGCGAAATTGGCGACGGCGATGCCGCCTGCGGTGGCCGCAAAGGCGATCGGCAGCCAGTCGCCAAGGCCATAGACCTCGCCGAAGACCTGCTGCACCGAGATCACATAGGCGCTGATGACGCCGGTGAACATGGTGAGGCCGATCATGTAACCGCAGGTGATGCGGTTGGTGAGCACGGTCTTGAAGCCGTCCAAGACAGAGCTGACCGACAGCGGCAGCCGCTCTTCCGGTGGCAGCGATTCCTTCAGCCGCAGAAGGGCCCAGACGAACAGGATGGTGGCGATGATGCCGAGCAGGATGAAGATCCAATGCCAGTTGGCATAGAGGATGATGAGTTGGCCAACGGAAGGGGCAACGATCGGCACGATCATGAAGACGATCATGACATAGGACATCACGCGGGCCATTTCACGGCCGCCGAAGCAGTCGCGGACGATGGCCATGGTGGTGATGCGCACCGCCGCTCCGCCCACGCCCTGAACGAAGCGCATGACCAGCAGCATTTCGAAGCTGCCGGTTGCTGCTGCGGCAAACATTCCGACAATGTAGCAAGCCAAGCCGCCGAGCAGGATGTTGCGGCGGCCGAACGTATCCGAAAGGCTGCCGAAGAAGATCTGCGAGACACCGAAGCCTAAGAAGAACACGCCGATGATGAGCTGGGCGTCGTTGGTATTGGTGACGCCGAGGGAATGGCCGATATTGGGCAATGCCGGCAGCATGCTGTCGATCGCCATGGCGATGCTGGCGGTCATGATGGCGATGGTGACGATGAATTCGCCAAAGCCCATGCCGATGCGGCGAGAGCCCTGGTTTTCCTGGTGCGGTTTATGCGGCGGCGTCATGTGATTGGAAATCCCGGATGCGGAGGAGGGCGGCCGTTCAGACGGCGGGGTTCTGCGATTGGAAGAGGCGACCCTTCTCGGCGATCAGCACGAAGACGAGCCCGATGATCGACACGGTGAAATAACCGGCAACCATCGGCAGCGCCGTGCCGTCGAAGGCCTGGCCGATGCCGGCGCCGATGATGGCGCCGCCGACCGTGCTCATGAAGCCGAGGACGGAAGAGGCGGTGCCGGCGACGTGGCCAAGCGGCTCCATGGCGAGCGAATTGAAGTTCGAGCCGATCCAACCGAACTGGAACATGGCAAGGCCGAAGAAGGAGATGAACAGAGCAAAGGGCATCGGCTCGGTGCTGGCCATCTGGACGATCAGCCAGATGGTGTTGATGGCGATGAAGCCGATGAGCGAGCCGTGCGACAGGCGGCGCATGCCGAGCTTACCGACGAAGCGCGAATTGAAGAAGGACGACAGCGACATGAAGATCGCCACACCGGCGAATGCGAAGGGGAAATAGACGCCGAGATCGTAGATGCCGACATAGACCTGCTGGGCCGAATTGATGAAGCCGAACAGCGCGCCGAAGATAAAGGTGCTGGCAATGGTGTAACAGAGCGCGACGCGATTGGTCAGCACCAGCTTGAAGGCGCCGAAGATCGAGCGGGCGGTAAATGGGCGGACATTCTGCGGATGCAGGGTTTCCGGCAGACGGAGATAGGCCCAGACGGTGATGCCAGTCGCCATGGTGGCGATGAAAAGGAAGATCAGGTGCCAGTTGCCGAAAAACATGACGATCTGGCCAGTGCCGGGCGCAATGACCGGCACGATCATGAAGACCATCATGATCAGCGACATGACCTCGGCCATCTGCCGGCCGCCATAGATATCGCGAACGATGGACACAGTGATGACGCGGGTTGCGGCTGAGCCGACACCCTGGATGAAACGCAGCATCAGCAAGCCGGCGAAGGTGGGGACGAAGACGATGCCGATGGCGGAAACGATATAGATGACGAGACCGACCAGAAGCGGCGTGCGGCGGCCGAAGCGATCGGAGAGCGGGCCGTAGAACAGCTGGGCGCAGCCAAAGCCGAGCAGATAGGTGGAGACGACGAACTGCCGGTGATTCTCACTCTCGACGCCGAGGCTCGCGCCGATCTGCTGCAGGGCCGGAAGCATGATGTCGATCGCCAGCGAGTTGACGGCCATCAGGAAGGCTGCGAGCGCGATGAATTCACGCTTGCCCATGGGCAGGCGGCCCGCGGACACGGCTTGTGATGAATCTGTCACAATGAAATTCCCATAAACAGGTCAAGGCGCTGCTGGCCGCAGCGCCTCGAACTCAAGAAACAGATTTGGAAACCGGGCGGACGTCCGGTGACCGGTCAGGCGGCGCCGCGAACGGTGATGCCATTTTCCTGAAGATGCTGCTGCAGCTCACCAGCCTGGAACATTTCCCGGACGATGTCACAGCCGCCGACGAACTCGCCTTTTATGTAAAGCTGCGGGATTGTCGGCCAGTTGGAATATTCCTTGATGCCCTGGCGGATTTCCGAATCGGCGAGCACGTTGACGCTCTTGTAGTCGACACCGATGTAATCAAGAATCTGCACGACCTGACCGGAGAAACCGCACTGCGGAAACTGCGGCGTGCCCTTCATGAAGAGGACGACGTCGTTGGTCTTGATTTCGTTGCCGATGAATTCGTGAATGCCGCTCATGGGATCTAATCCTTTCAACAGGCGGGTTAAAGGCCCACCGTTTCAATCGTTGCCTTTAGATAGCATGCGACGGCAGGAATTCCAGCCGCCCGAACCAAAAAAAAGACCAGTTCGCGCAGGCCGTTGCCGGGGTTGTTGCCGTCGCGTTACGGTCGAATGGCGAGATAGGTCTGAATCTGTTCGATTTCGACATCGGTGAAATGGCTGAAATCCCATTGGGAAACCTGTGTCATCACGCCGAGATCCCGGCCGCCGACGCCCTTGCCGGTGCGCAGCAGCGTCTTGAAATCGGCAGCTGAATAGGATTGCGCCAGGGGCTTAAGCGCCGGCGCCAGGAAGGCTTCCGACTGCTTTGCCGTATCGAGATTATGACAGTGGCTGCAATCTGTCCTGAAGGCGTATTCGCCGATATCGGTCGGACGCGTCGCGGCAGGGGAGACGACGGCAGGCACCAGATCGGCCTCGAAGGGGATCTTGTCGAGCGCCAGGCCGATTCGCCCGAGCGGTCCCCATTGCGTCGTTCCGGCCACAGCATCGGGAAGCTGCTTCAAACTGCGCATCCACGCAATGATCGCCGCCATATCGTCATCGGTGATATTGGCGAAGTTGCTTGCCGGCATGATGAAGGCGCCGGTACCGTCCTTCTTGACGCCATGGCGGATGAGGCGCACGAGTTCAGCATCGCTGTACATGGGCACGAAGCGGGTCAGGTTCGGCGCGACGATGCGGCCGATGCCCGGCTCGTCGATGAGCACGTTGCCGGCATCGTGATGACAGCCGCCGCACATCAGCGTGCGGGCACGACGTTCGGCTTCCTCGGCAGGCAGCGTCGTCTTGACGGTGAAACCGGCAACCGCAACGTCATAGGTCCTGGAAAGGCGCATCTCCGACAGGGCGTAGACGCCGGCGACGGCGATGAGAGAGATCGCGACGACGGCCGCGAGAGTGATTTTCAGAATGCGTTTCATCGGTTCAGTCCCCCAGTGTCCCGAAGATGCAGCTTTTGCTCGAAAGATATCAGCTGCGTCGCTGACGGCTGCGGCCAGCGGCGGTGCGGCGCTTGCTGACTTGTTTGCGGGCGGGCTTAGGCTTGGCCGAGGTCGTCTTGCGCGCAACCTTCGTCGTCGCGGCGGGGCGTGTCTTACGCCTCCTGCGCTTCGTCGTGGCGCGGCCGGTGGTTTTTTTCAGGATCTCCTTCAGCACGCTGTCGACGACGCCTGATATCAATTCTTTGACTAGGTCGACCACAAAACCCCTCCGTTCGTGATGGAAACGACATGGATGCTATTGAATTCCGGAAGAGTTCGGTTAGCAAGACGGCTTCGAGACCATAGCTGCTTTTTTACCCCTATCAGCGGCGCAGCAGCCGGATCGCAGCAACATGCCGGTCATTTGCCCGGCCGGAAGAGTGGAATGAAACTGATCGAGAAGCGGGTCGTCCTGCATTTCACGGGCTTCGAGCCGCTCGACGGCGTTGCCCACAGGGCGCGCTACGAGCGTTCGGCCAGGCAGAGTGCCGCCGTCTGGGACTATTCGCTTGAAACGGGCGCGCCGGAGGCGGGAAGTGATCCCCTCAGTTTCGTGGTCACGACGGGCGAACGGGCAGCCAAAGCGGCGCCCGCGGCAGCCGAAGCGGCGCCGGTGGCAGCCGAAGCGGCGCCAGTGGCAGCCGACAAGGCGGCGACCGGGGAAGGGACCGGTTCCGACGGCTGGCAGACGAAGAGCCGGATCCACATGGTCGATCACGATAAGCTGGTAAGCAGGCTGCGCGGCGGAAACACGCTGAGCCAGATCATGGCAGGCTTCCGGAGCTGCGCCGAGATCATGCTCGAAGGCGGCATGCGCGGATATTTCCGCCACGCCTGGCGCTTCGGCCTGTTCTTCCTCTTCCCGTTCCTGCTGACGGCGCTGGCGATCGCACTGACGGCGCAGATTGCCATCCTGCCCTATGGTCTCGGCTTTTCGCCGTGGCACATGCTCTGGAGCGGACCGCTGGCGCTTTGTTTCTTCATCTTCGCCTTCCTGCCGTTTTCTGAACGCTTCCATACGCTGCATCTGTTCGCCGATTGGGCAATGGCTGTAGCGCTCGGCCGCATGGACCGGACAGATTTCAACGACTGGCTGGAAGGCCGGGCCACTGCCGTGCGCAAGGCGCTTGACGAACAGGCGGACGAATATGTGATCTCCTCGCACAGCATGGGATCGAGCGTCGCCGCCCATGTCATCGGCATATTGCTGGAAAGGGAGCCGGAGATCTTCAAGGGCAAGCGTGTGGTGTTTGCCACACTCGGCAGCGCCATCCTGCAATGTGCGCTCATGTCATCGGCAACACTGCTTCGCGCCCGCGTCGGGCTGATCGCCCGCTGTCCCGACATTTCCTGGCTCGATGTGCAGTGCCTGACGGATTCGATCAATTTCTACAAGGTACCGGTCGTTGCTGTCTCCGGCCATACGGATGCGCCTCAGGCGAAAATGATCCTGATCCGCGTCAAGCAGATGCTGACGCGCGAGCACTACCGCAAGATCCGCAAGGACCAGCTACGCGTCCACCGGCAATATGTGCTTGGGCCTGATCTGCAGGCACCCTTCGACTTCACGCTGCTGACATCTGGGCCGATGCCGGCCTCGGTCTTTGCCAATCCCGACGAAAAGAGAATGCCCGGCTGAGGGCCGGGCATCGTCATCGGGATCGCGTCGGGCTCTATTCCGGCGCGGAGGTCTGCAGCGCCAGCGCGTGTAGTATGCCGCCCATATTGCCCTTCAGCGCCTCGTAGACCATCTGGTGCTGCTGCACGCGGCTCTTGCCGCGGAAGGCTTCGGCGACGACTTCGGCGGCGTAGTGATCGCCATCGCCCGCCAGATCGCGGATCGTCACCCTGGCACCGGGAATCCCAGCCTTGATCATGTCTTCGATATCGCCGGGTTTCATGGCCATGATCGTTACTCCTTGCGCATCATTCCGCAGCAAGTTCGCCGCGGCCTTCCATGAAATCAGGGAACCACGATTCATGGGCATCGCGCAATTGTTGAATCGGCAGCGAGATGAGATCGCCGACGATGAGCGCCGTTCCCCCGACCGTGCCGAGACGGCGGAAGGGAACGCCACCACCTTCTGCATTGACGCAGACGAAATCGGCGACATCGGCAGGCAACGTCAGGACGTAGCGCGCCTGATCCTCGCCGAAGAGCAGCGCATGCGGCGCACCCTTGCCTTCGCTCAGATCAATCGTCAGGCCTTTGCCTGAGGCCATCGCCATTTCGGCGAGCGCCACGGCAAGGCCGCCCGAGGAGATGTCGTGGCAGGCGGTCGCCTGGCCGTTGCGAATCACGGAGCGAACGAAATCGCCGTTGCGGCGCTCGGCAAACAGATCCACCTCCGGCGCCGGACCCTCGCGGCTGGAAAGCACGTCGCGGAGATAGACGGACTGGCCGAGATGGTTGCCGTCGACGCCGATCATGATGACCTTATCGCCATCGTTGGCAGCGCCGATGCGGGCCATCTTGCGCCAGTCCGGCAGCAGGCCGACGCCTGCGATCGTCGGGGTCGGCAGGATGGCGACGCCGTTGGTCTCGTTGTAGAGCGAGACGTTGCCGGAGACGATCGGGAAGTCGAGCGCGCGGCAGGCCTCGCCGATGCCCTTCACCGCCTGAACGAATTGGCCCATGATCTCGGGCTTTTCGGGATTGCCGAAATTGAGATTGTCGGTGGCGGCGAGCGGTTCGGCGCCTGTCGCTGTGATGTTGCGCCAGCATTCGGCGACCGCCTGCTTGCCGCCTTCGAACGGGTCTGCCTCGACATAACGCGGGGTGACGTCGGAAGAGAAGGCGAGCGCCTTGGAGGGATGGCCGTCGACGCGCACGACGCCGGCATCACCCCCCGGAAGCTGCAGCGAATTGCCCTGGATCAGCGTATCGTATTGCTCATAGACCCAGCGGCGGCTCGACTGGTTGGCGGAACCGACGAGCTGAAGCAGCGCCTGGCCATAATCCTCGGGTGCGGCGACGAGATTTGCCGGCAGGGGGCCATGCTTGCCGGATTCGCGCCAGGGGCGGTCATATTCCGGCGCCTGGTCGCCGAGATCCTTGATCGGCAGGTTGGCGACTTCCTCGCCCTGATGCATAACGCGGAAGCGCAGATCGTCGGTCGTCTTGCCGACGATGGCGAAATCGAGGCCCCACTTGACGAAGATCGCCTTGGCTTCCTCTTCCTTTTCCGGCTGCAGCACCATGAGCATGCGCTCCTGGCTTTCCGACAGCATCATTTCGTAGGCCGTCATTCTCTCTTCGCGCACCGGCACCTTGTCGAGCTCGAGCAGGATGCCGAGATCGCCCTTGGCGCCCATTTCGACGGCCGAGCAGGTCAGGCCGGCTGCACCCATATCCTGGATGGCGATGACGGCGCCGGTCTTCATCAGCTCGAGGCAGGCTTCCAGCAGGCACTTTTCGGTGAAGGGGTCGCCGACCTGAACGGTCGGGCGCTTCTCCTCGATCGATTCGTCGAATTCGGCCGATGCCATCGTCGCGCCACCGACGCCGTCGCGGCCGGTCTTGGCGCCGAGATAGACGACCGGAAGACCGACGCCCTTGGCTTCGGACAGGAAGATGGCGTTGGACTTCGCAATACCGGCAGCAAAGGCGTTGACGAGGATGTTGCTGTTGTAGCGAGCGTCGAATTCGACTTCGCCGCCGACCGTCGGCACGCCGAAGGAATTGCCGTAGCCGCCGACGCCGGAGACGACGCCGGAAACGAGATGGCGGGTCTTCGGATGATCCGGCTCGCCGAAGCGCAGGGCGTTCATCGCGGCAATCGGGCGCGCACCCATGGTGAAGACGTCGCGCAGGATGCCGCCGACGCCGGTCGCAGCACCTTGATAAGGCTCGATATAGGAGGGGTGGTTGTGGCTCTCCATCTTGAAGACGACGCAATCGCCGTCATCGATGTCGACCACGCCGGCATTTTCACCCGGGCCCTGGATGACGCGCGGCCCCTTGGTCGGCAGCGTGCGCAACCATTTCTTCGAGGATTTGTAGGAGCAGTGCTCGTTCCACATGGCCGAGAAGATGCCGAGCTCGGTGAAGGTCGGTTCGCGGCCGATCAGATCCAGAATACGCTGGTATTCGTCGGGCTTCAGGCCATGACCCGCGATGAGTTCCGGCGTGATCGGGATGGTGTTTGGAATGGTCATGAGCTCTCGAAAGTCCCTGCCGTTGCGCGTTTTCCGCTCTTTAGCCTATGTAGGGACGGCGCGCGACAGGAAAATGCCCGCCGTCAACAGCGGGCGGTCAACTTCTTCCTGACGATGAAATGCGGTCGCTGCCTAGAATTTGTAGCCGATCTGCAGACGGGCGCGTGTCATGCCGTCGTTCGGCCCATCGCAGAGATTGGCATGCGAGGAGTGGGCGATCTGGGCCATGATGTTCCAGTGGGCGTTGAAACGATAGCCGGCGCCCAGATATTCGTGGAAGTGGACGCGACAGCCGAGTTCCGGGCAGTCACCATCGCCCTCGAGATCGCCGGTATGAATGACGCCGCCGAAGCCGGCTTCGGCAAAAAAGCTTCTCGTTCAAATCGACCGTCCAGGTGAAGTCGGTGAAGAACTGGCTGGCCTCGCCTGACGTGCCGATCGAGGTGCCGAGATGCACACGAGGTGCCATACCCAAAAAACGCAACGGGATCTTTCCGAAGTCGACCTCATTTGCTGTCCTTTGATTCGCGTCAGACGGGAACAACAAGGAGGTAATATGGAGGTTGAGTCGGTGAAGCGCTCCGAATAGGCTCCGGCGTTTTTTCCAAATTATGACGTGTAATTGCAACACGTCATATTTCGCCGTCATAGGCGGAGCCGCCATTTTCCAGCAGCCGGCGCAGGATCATCAAGCCCGAGATCAGTTCCTGCCCCGTCTTCGGCGAGGAAAAGCCGATGCGAACGCGATGATAGGGTCTCTCTCCGCGCGCCGACTTGAACTCGTCCTCATCGTCGACGAGCACGCCGTCGCGGAAGGCGGCATTTTTGAATGTGCCGGACATCCAGGGCTCCGGCAGTTTCAGCCAGAGGAAGGGCGCGTGTACGTGCGATTCGAAATCGAAGCCCTGCAGCTGCTCGCGGGCGAGACGGACGCGCCGTGAAAGTTCCTCAACACTTGCCTTGCGGATCTCGTGCGCCGTGCCGCTTTCGACGAGGCGCGCGCAAGTCTCGGCCAGGATGAAGGGCAGGCCGCCAGTAATCATCCTATGCGTCACCTTGATGCGCTGGGCAAAATGCGGCGGGCAGGCGACCCAGCCGCCGCGCACGCCGGCGGCGACCGATTTCGACAGGCCGTTGACGAGGAAGGTGCGATCGGGCGCAATCGAGGCGAGCAGCGGCGTATCGTCGTCGGCCATGCCGCCGTAGAGGTCGTCCTCGATCAGCCAGACACTGTGTTTCCTGGCGATTGCGGCGATATCAGCGCGCCGCTCATAGGGCATGATCGCCAGCGTCGGATTGTGGACGGTCGGCATCAGGAAGGCGATCTTCGGATGCTGCTGCTGGCAGAGCCGCTCGAAATCCTCGGGGATCACGCCGAGCTCATCGGAATCGACCGTGAGTGTGCGGCGGCCGAGCAGGCGGGCGCTGCGGCTGACCTGCGTGTAGGTGAGATCTTCGAAGACGATCTTGTCGCCCGGCGCAGAAACGGCGGCGATAACTGATATCGCCGCCGCATGGGCGCCGAGCGTCGGCACGATGTTTTCGACCTCCGGCGTCCAGCCGCTGCGGGCAAGCCAGAGGCGACCGGCCTCGAACCAGTTGCGCGGGAAACTGCGGGAATAAGAGGAGATTTCAGAAAGATGCTGTTCGCCGATCTCGGCGAGAATGCCTGCTATGATCTTGCCCTGGCCGAGATCGGGCGCGGCTGTCGTGTCGAAGCGGATCTTGTTCGCCGGCGCTTCCTGGACGCGGGTACCGCCGAGCGAGACGGTCAGCGGATCGATCTGTTCGCCGGGCGCCGTCTCCGAGCGGTTCAGCACATAGGTGCCGCGCCCCACTTCGCCGGCGACCAGACCCCGCTCATGCACCAGCGCATAGGCGCGGCCGATCGTGCCGATCGTCACGCCGATATCATAGGCGAGGTTGCGCTGCGGCGGCAGTTTGCTGCCAGCGGGCAGGGCGCCGCTTGATATGGCGGATTCGATGCTGTCGGCAAGCCGGAGATAGACCGGCCCGGAACCGCGGGAAATATCGGGAAGCCAATTTGTCATGGTGACAATTGTATATATTGGCACATTGTATCGGTCAAGCGTATGAGTCAATTCCAACGGCACGCCGAGAGGATTCCTGGAATGTCTGCCTTACCTGAGATCAAAATGCCGATTGTACCGATTGTCTCTTATGAAGACAGGAGACAGATTGTCCTTCCCGTCTCGCCCGCCGAGGCGACGACGCGTTTGGGCCGAATCTGGGCTGCCATTCTTCTCTGGCATCAGAAGCGGGAAGGCCGGCGCGCTCTGAGGGGCCTGACAGCGACCGAGCTCAAGGATATCGGAGTGTCACAGTCCGAAGCCGCGCGCGAAGTCGGCAAGTCGTTTTTCTGGGACTGATCTTGCTTTCGAGCAGATCATTCTTTCAGGGCCGATTGGGCGATCAGCTGCAGGCCTTGTTGCCTGCCGACCAGCGATTGACGTCGGTGGTGATGCGGCCAGCGACCGGCTCCTGCATCATCGGCCCGAAGGCCTGCAGGCGCGACGGGCTTCCCTCGGCCTGCACGACGAGCAGCGGCCGGCTCTCCGGGCTGCCCTTGTGGACAAGCAGGATGCGTGGACGGCCGGAGAAGGAGTTGAGCTCGGGCGCCAGCTTGTAGGCAGCAAAAGCCGGATCGCCCGATTTGAACCAGCAGGCATTGGCGCCGAGCGCCACGCGTTCCATCGTCGGCAGTGCGGCGCGGTTCGGGCCTGTCGTTGGCGCCGGCGTCTGGCAGGCTGTCACCGTGGCTGCGAGAGCGGTCAACAGGGCGGCGTTTGCGAGGCGAGGGCGCATCGATCTTGCTCCAGATCCGGATGAGAGGATTTTGAGTGCAGGGCTCAGGCGGCGATGACGTCGAGCGCCGAGGCGAACAGGCCACGGCCGTCCGAACCGCCATGGGCGGCCTCGATCAGGTTTTCGGGATGTGGCATCATGCCGAGCACGTTGCCCTTTTCATTCATCACGGCGGCGATATTGTTGATCGAGCCATTCGGATTGGTGCCCTCGGCATAACGGAATACCACCTGGCCATTGCCTTCGATTGCAGCCAGTGTCGCTTCGTCGGCGAAATAATTGCCGTCGTGATGGGCGACCGGGCAGCGGATGACCTGACCCTGCGCATAGGCGCGGGTGAAATCCGTCTCGGCATTGACGACTTCCAGCTTGATCTCGCGGCAGACGAATTTCAGCGAGGAATTGCGCATCAGCGCGCCGGGCAGCAGGCCGGCCTCGACGAGGATCTGGAAGCCATTGCAGACGCCGAGCACCTTCACACCCTTCGCAGCCTTGTCGATGATTGCCTGCATGACCGGCATGCGGGCGGCGATCGCACCGCAGCGCAGATAATCGCCATAGGAAAAGCCGCCGGGAATGACGATCAGGTCGACATCGGGGATCTCGGTTTCCGTCTGCCAGATCGTCACCGGTGGCTGGCCGGAGATCTTGGTCAAGGCGGCGATCATGTCGCGGTCGCGGTTGAGGCCCGGAAGTTGAACGACGGCTGATTTCATGGGGTCCCTGCGTTTCGCGAAAGATATTGAACTGGAACGCTTTCGGCGAGCCATACTCCATTGTCGGAGACAAAGAAAGAATGACCCTCTGAAAACATGCGGGCCGCGTCTACGCATAGGATGAGATGTTCACCCTTGCAGCGCATTGCGACGATTTTCGCCGTTTCGACATCTGCTGACAGATGAACGTGGTGCCGTTGCATCTTCTTCAAGCCTTCGCGCTCGATCGACTGCCAGTTCGTCAGAGACGTGCCGTGAAAAAGAGCGGCAGGCGGCTCGTCCTGGTTCAATGCGAGATCGACGTCGACACTATGACCTTGGTTTGCGCGAATTCTATTATCGGCGAGCGAGAAGCGCTTCTTTGGATTGTTTTCGACAATCTCGATGATCTCGGCGCGGGAAACGTCGTATTTCGACGACAACGCTTTTTCGAGTTCGTCGAACGCCACCCAACCCTCGCTATCAAGCGTCAAGCCCGAAGATTCAGGCGCATGACGCAAAACATAGCTCATATATTTCGAGACTTCCGTCTCCAGCTTTGCTTTCATCATGACGCCAAATCCTGAAAGGCGACGGGTCTGTGATCATCAGTCGATCGCGATTGCGTAGTTCTCGATCACCGTGTTGGCGAGCAGTTTTTCGCACATGGCCTTGAGGTCGGCCTCGGCCTTGCCCTTGTCGGCGCCTTCCAGCTCAAGGTCGAAGACCTTGCCCTGTCTTATATGGCCGACGCCAGAGAAGCCGAGGGCGCCAAGCGCACCCTCGATAGCCTTGCCCTGCGGATCGAGAACGCCGTTTTTCAGCGTGACGGTGACACGAGCCTTGATCACTTTGTCTTTCCTGCCTTACTTGACGAGAACCGGGCCGGTGCCGCGCACGGGCTCGTTTTCATTGATGATGCCGAGACGGCGCGCAACTTCGGAATAGGCTTCGAGCAGCCCGCCGAGGTCACGGCGGAAGCGGTCCTTGTCCATCTTCTCGTGGGTTTCGATATCCCAGAGCCGGCAGCTGTCCGGCGAGATTTCGTCGGCAAGGATGATGCGCATCATATCGCCTTCGAAGAGGCGGCCGCATTCGATCTTGAAATCGACGAGCTGGATGCCGACACCGAGGAAGAGGCCGGTCATGAAGTCGTTGACGCGGATGGCAAGCGCCATGATGTCATCGAGTTCGGCGGGATTTGCCCAGCCGAAGGCGGTGATGTGCTCTTCGGAGACCATCGGATCGTCGAGCGCGTCGGACTTGTAATAGAATTCGATGATCGAGCGCGGCAGCACGACGCCCTCGTCGATGCCGAGGCGCTTGGCGAGAGAACCGGCCGCGACATTGCGCACGACGATCTCCAGCGGGATCATCTCTACTTCCTTGATCAACTGCTCGCGCATGTTGAGCCGGCGGATGAAATGAGTGGGGATGCCGATCTTGTTCAGATGGCTGAAGATATACTCGGAAATGCGGTTGTTGAGGACGCCCTTGCCATCGATGACTTCGTGTTTCTTCTTGTTGAAGGCAGTGGCATCGTCCTTGAAGAACTGGATCAAAGTGCCCGGTTCCGGGCCTTCATACAGAATCTTTGCCTTGCCCTCGTAAATACGGCGGCGACGGTTCATCGTGGTCATTCTCTGTTGTTGGCGCTCTTGGGATAGCGCGAGTGGATCGATCTCGTGGCGTCCCCTTAAAGGAAAAGAGAGGGTTTCACAATCCGCCTGTCGCTCCTTCCCTGGTTTCCGGATTTCGCGGCCCTGGTTTCCAATTTTACGGAATACCGCAAAGAGAATCGAATGAATTCGCAAGACAAGTGTAGCGCCTTTTCCTCTACGGTGGAATGAAGGCAAAATGGCGGGCCGCTTATGCAGGTTTTTATTTGGCGGCTCTGCTTCGCAGCGCGCGACGAAGTTGCGTCTGCAAGGCGCGAGCGGCGATTTGCCCGTGGCGCCAGCTTCCGGCGCGGATGAAGGAGGGGATCTGCATGGCCGGCATCGGCCGGGCGAGCGCGTAGCCCTGCAGTGTGTCACAGTCGAGTTCTTCGAGAATGCGGATATGATCCACCGTCTCGACGCCCTCGGCGATGACGAGGATGTTCAGCGAACGGCCGATATCGATGATCGAGCCGACCAGTTTGCGCTGCTCGGACGATTGCGGCAGCATGCGGATCAGTTCGCGGTCGATCTTCAGCGTCTTCGGGCTCAGGCGCAGCAGGCTGACGATCGAGGCATGGCCGGTGCCGAAATCGTCGATCTGGATGTCGATGCCGAGCTTGCGCAGCTTTTTCAGGTTGGCGGCCACCGCCTCGTCGCAATCGTCGAGCGAGATCGATTCCAGCAGCTCGAAGGAGATGGTGCCGGGCTCGATCTTCAGGGCGCGAAGCTTCTTGCCGAGATCGGGGTCGGCGAGCCGCCTGGCGGAGACGTTGACCGATATCTTCGGGATCGGCAGCCCGTCCTTGATCCAGACGCTGCGGTCGGCCAGCGCTCGCTCCAGGATCAGGGCGTCGATGGTCGAGACGACGTCGAGATCCTCGGCGATATCGAGGAAGCGGTCGGGCGTCAGCAGCCCGTGCACCGGGTGCTGCCAGCGGGCAAGCGTTTCAATGCCTGCGACATCGAGCGTGCGGGCATCGAACTGCAGCTGATAGAAGGGCACGAATTCATTGCGCTCGAGGCCGATCAGGATCTCGTCGGCGAGGTGCTTGGCGGAGATGATGTCGCGGCGGGCAGAGGCCGAGAAGAATTCGAAGCGGTTGCGGCCCAGGCCCTTGGCCCGATAAAGCGCGATATCGGCGTCGAGCAGCATCTGCTTGGCGTCGAGCGTCGATCCGCTATCGATGGCGATGCCGATGCTGGCGCCGAAACGGCAATCGTGACCCTCATATCTGACGGGTTTGCGCAATTCGCGGATAACACGTTCGGCAAGGCCGGCGATCTTCTTCGACGCGGGATCGACGGCGCAGAGGATGACGAATTCATCGCCGCCAATGCGGGCGACGAAATCGGTGGCGCGGACGGAATTTCTCAGCACGCTTGCAGCATGCTGCAGCATGGCGTCGCCAGCCCGGTGGCCAAGCGTGTCGTTGATCTGCTTGAAGCGGTCGAGATCGATATGCAGGATCGCCAGCGCCAGGCCCTTTGCCCGGCATTCGGCCGAACGCTCGCCCAGCATCTTGTCGAGATAGCGGCGGTTCGGCAGGCCGGTGAGATAATCGTGCAGCGCCAGGTGCTCGATGCTCTCCTTGGCGGCTTCGAGCTCGCGGTTGCGCGCCTCGGCCAGATCCTTGGCGCGCTGCAGCTCGTTGCGGAGCGCGACTTCCTCGGTGACGTCCCAGTTGGCGCCGATAAGCTTGCGGTGGCCGTTGCCGTCGATGAAGAAGGCCGAGCGGGCACGGATGACGCGTTCGACGCCGTCGCCGCGAATGATGCGGTATTCCTGCTGGAAATCACTGCCGCTTTCGACGCTACGGTCGGACAAGCCAAGCACGCGCTCGCGGTCGTCGGGATGCAGGCTTTTCGCCCAGGCGTCGCTGCCGATCTGCCGCGAGGCGCCCTGCAGGCCGTAAATGGCAATGAGGCGCTCGTCCCATTCGACGGCATCATGCTCGATATCCGCCTCGAACACGCCGATGCGGGAAATCTCCAGCGCCAGATCGAGCCGGCGCGACAAACGCGACAGCGTCTCCTCGGCCTGCTTGCGGGCGGTGATATCCATATCCGTGCCGACGATGCGCGTCGGCACGCCACTCTCGTCCCATTCCACGCAGGCGCCGCGACACTCGATCCAGACCCAGTGGCCATCCTTATGGCGCTCGCGATACTCGAAGATCTGATAATTGGGATCGCCGGCATTCTGCCGGTCGATCGCATGGACGACGAAATCGCGATCATCGGGATGGACCAGTTGCAGCCAGGCATCGTAATCGCCGGCGGCTTCCTCATCGGGCGCCATGCCGCGGATAGTTTTCCACGTCTGCGAGTAATATTTTCGGTCGAGACGGTAATTGTGATCCCATACGCCAAGGCCCGAGCCGACGAGCGCATGGTTCCAGCGGCTTTCCCGCTCTGCCAAGTCGGAATCGTCGGTCGCCCCGTTGCCGATACCTGCCTCAGCCGCTGCGGCATCGCCATACGGATCACCGGCCTCTGGATGGGCTTTCTTCACGGGCATTCTCGCTTATCTCACCTCGGCGCAGTCTGCGGTCATTCCATTAAGAAAGACTTAGAAAGCACTTGCTCACCAAGCGAGAAGGCGGGTTTTCCTCGATCAGGGGGTGAGCCGGCCGAGGAACTGGGCAAAGACCATGGTGCCTTCCGGCCAGGGACCGTGACCGGAATCGGCATTGATATGACCGGACTCGCCGGCATCGACGAGGAAGGAGCCCCAACTGCTGGCAATCTCGTCGGCATGCTCGTAGCTGCCGAACGGATCGTTGCGGCTGGCGACCGTGATCGACGGGAAGGGCAGCGGATCACGCGGATAGGGACCGAAAGTCATCAGGTGCTTTGGGCGGATGTCGGGATTGGCCACATCGGGCGGGGCGACCAAGAAAGCGCCCGCCACGCGGTTGCGGAAATGCGGGATGGCGTGGATCACCGAGGGCACGCCCAGCGAATGGGCGACCAGGACGACCGGACGGGTCGAGGCGTTCACCTCCTCGGCGATGCGGGCGATCCAATCCTCGCGAACCGGCTTCGTCCATTCGGCCTGTTTGACGCGCCGCGCCGTGCTGAGCTTTGCCTCCCAGCGGCTTTGCCAGTGGCTCGGGCCGGAATTGGTGTAACCGGGGATGATGAGGATATCTGCGTCTGAGGCTTTCATAGTGCCGCCGATGTGAGAAAGCTGGTCCAAGATGTCAAGAGGGGGTGCCAAGGGAGAGAGCGACACGGGCGTTGAAAGTTGCTATATTGCTCCAGTGCCGGTTGCGGATTTCGTGTCGGCTTGCCCGCCGATGCTGTCCGCCGCCGATCAGGTCTCGGCTGAGGAGGAGAAAACCATGGCGGCATTTCATGTCATGACGGGTGCTAGCGAAAGCTTGGCGCGGCCCGTCGTCAATCGCATCGGTATAGCTGACGTCTTCGACGCGCTGAAGCGCGGATACGAGGATTTCATGGAGAAACCGTCCCACTATGTGTTCCTGTGCCTGATGTATCCGATCGCCGGCGTCTTCCTGACGCTGTGGACCTCGGGCGCCAACCTTTTGCCGATGGTCTTCCCGCTTATGGCGGGTTTTGTGCTGATCGGCCCGATCGCTGCGATTGGCCTCTATGAAATCAGCCGCCGGCGCGAGGCCGGCCTCGACGCGTCCTGGACGCATGCGCTCGATGTGCGCCATTCGCCGGCACTGCCGTCGATTGTGGCGGTCGGGCTGATGCTCTGCGGCCTCTTCGTCGTCTGGCTGGTGACCGCACAGACGCTCTACAGCAATCTGCTCGGCGAGGTCTTTCCGCGCAGCATGGCGGATTTCTTCCGCCAGGTCTTCGGCACGTCAGAGGGCATGCAGCTGATCATCTGGGGCAATCTCATCGGCTTCGTCTTTGCGCTCGTGGTGCTGGCGATGACCGTCATCACCTTTCCGCTGCTGCTCGACCGCGATGTCGGGGCGGTAGCCGCCGTCACGGCGTCAATCCGCGCGACGATTCTCAATCCGGTGCCGGTGCTGCTCTGGGGCCTGATCGTCGCAGCACTCCTCGTCATCGGCACCATCCCGGTCTTTGCCGGGCTTGCGCTGGTTATCCCGATCCTCGGCCATGCGACCTGGCATCTCTATCGCAAGCTGATTGCGCGGGAAACCACAGCGTAACCACAGCCCTTTCAGCAGGGAATCTCGGATCCCTGGGGAACCTCGAACCTGCCTCGGAGTTTGTTTAGCCAGAGCATGATGTCCGTCGACCTCATGCTCCGGAGACTTCGAGGGAGGATCTTTGAGGTGACGATGAAGCATCTGTTTGCCCACTTCGCAACCAAGGTATCGGAATGGGCGGGCAAACCCATCATCTTCATCCTGGCACTGATCGCCGTCGCTATCTGGGCGGCCCTCGGCCCCTTCTTCGATTATTCGGAAACCTGGCAGCTGGTCATCAATACCGGCACGACGATCATCACCTTCCTGATGGTTTTCGTGCTGCAGAACGCCCAGACACGCGACACGCGGGCGATCCAGGCCAAGCTCAATGAAATCATCCTGACCAGCCATGCCGAGAACCGTTTCATCGGTATCGAGAATCTCGACGAGGAAGAGCTGAAACGTCTCGACGAGCTGGTCGCCAAGGCCGCCAAAGGCAGGGGCGAGACGGAGGCTTGCCGGACAGCGGAGACAGTGAAAGCGGCGCCGTTGAAAAAGGCGGAGGCACGCAAGCGTCCTGTGGCTGCCAAAGCACCGAAGCAAAAACAACGGCCGCTTGAGAAAAGCTAGACATAAAAACGGCGCCTGCAAGGGCGCCGCCATATGGTTGATCTCGAACCGCTCACGCGTTGCCAAACACCCGTCGGAAAATCGTGTCGACATGTTTGGTGTGGTAGCCGAGGTCGAATTTTTCGCGGATGTCCTCTTCCGACAGAGCAGCGCGGACTTCGGCGTCGGCAAGCAGTTCTTCCAGGAAGTCCTTGCCCTGTTCCCACACTTTCATGGCGTTGCGCTGGACGAGGCGGTAGGCATCCTCGCGGGAGGTGCCGGCCTGGGTCAGCGCCAGCAGGACGCGCTGCGAATGGACGAGGCCGCGGAATTTGTTGAGGTTCTTCTCCATATTCTCGGGATAGACCAGCAGCTTTTCGATGACGCCGGCAAGCCGCGACAGGGCGAAATCGAGCGTCACGGTGGCATCTGGGCCAATCATGCGCTCGACCGAGGAATGCGAGATATCGCGCTCGTGCCAGAGGGCGACGTTTTCCATCGCTGGCATTGCGTAAGAGCGGACCATGCGGGCAAGGCCGGTCAGGTTTTCGGTCAGAACCGGGTTGCGCTTGTGCGGCATGGCCGAGGAGCCCTTCTGGCCAGGCGAGAAATATTCCTCGGCTTCCAGCACCTCGGTGCGCTGCAGGTGGCGGATCTCGGTCGCCAGCCGCTCGATCGATGAGGCAACGACGCCGAGCGTGGCGAAATACATCGCGTGGCGGTCACGCGGGATGACCTGTGTCGAGACCGGCTCGGCCTTCAGGCCAAGCGCTTCGGCGACATGTTCCTCAACGCGCGGATCGATATTGGCGAAGGTGCCGACGGCGCCTGATATGGCGCAGGTCGCGACTTCCTCGCGGGCGGCGACGAGGCGCTGGCGGCAGCGTTCGAATTCGGCATAGGCGAGCGCCAGCTTGACGCCGAAGGTGGTGGGCTCGGCATGGATGCCGTGCGATCGGCCGATAGTGACGGTGTCCTTGTGTTCGAAGGCGCGGCTTTTCAGCGCTTCGAGCAGCCGGTCGATATCGGCAATCAGGATGTCGGTGGCGCGTACCAGCTGGACGTTGAAGCAGGTGTCGAGCACGTCGGACGAGGTCATGCCCTGGTGGACGAAGCGCGCATCCGGGCCGACGATCTCGGCGAGATGGGTGAGGAAGGCGATGACGTCATGTTTGGTGACGGCCTCGATCTCATCGATGCGGTCGACGTCGAAGGTGGCGGCGCCGCCTTTCTCCCAGATCGTCTTTGCCGCCGATTTTGGGATGACGCCGAGTTCGGCCAACGCGTCGCAAGCATGCGCCTCGATCTCGAACCAGATGCGGAACTTGGTTTCGGGAGACCAGATGGCGACCATTTCGGGCCGGGAATAACGCGGGATCATGAGCGGCTGCCTTCACTTCAAGAGGTTTGCTTTATCGAGGTTAGCGCCCCTGTAGCAAAGACGGGCGGCAATCTCAACGCATGCGTTTGGCAAGATGATAGCTGCTTGCGACAAGGCAGACGAGGCCAAGCGGCAGGAAAAGGCGCAGGCCGATCACCAGGAACTGGTAGACGGCGCTGGCACCGGTGAAGACGAACTGGAAAGCCCAGACGACGCTGCCGAAGGGCGCATGCCAGCGCGAATAGAACATCCGGTATTCCATGGCGAAGAGGAAGGCGGTCATCAGGATCGTTGCTGCTGTCAGCGTCACGAAAAAAGCGGCAAAACGCGCTTCCGGCGGCCTGCCATAAGCAAAGAAACGGGCGACCGGCAGGGCAAATGGCCAAGCGAACAGACCGCCGGCGAAATAGAGTGCTGCGACCTCGGCAAGGCGGCTCGTCTGCAGGCCGTTGCGCAGGTAAAGGCCGAGCATGGCGGCGGCAAGCATCTGCATGCCCCAAAGCAACGCGCCGGCGATCAGATCGGGGTAGGGCGGCCGTGCAGCTCTTAGACGATCCATCCTGGGGCGATCCGTCCTCGGGTGGTCCGTGCTCAGGGATGAACCGGAACGGCGATCCAGCGGCCGTTCCGTTCGGCATCGAAGGCCAGGACGAGGGCGATATGGACCTGGTTTCCGGTTTCGGGCTGGTAGACCACAGCGCCGCCGATCCGGTATTCGACGGAACATGCGCGCTCGGCCGGAACCGCCATCGCCTGGCGCGCCGCCTGCCGGTTCGGAGCGCCTTCCTTTTCGATCATTTGCAGGCTGAAGCCGATGACCCGCTTGTTGGAAGCAGCGCAGTCCTTCGGCGTCGGCACCGGCATCTCGCCGAGCGAGAGCGTATAGGGCGATTTCGGCGGACCGTCGGTCGCAAGTGTCGTGTAGCGGATCGTCTTCGAAGGGGAGCCGAGTTCGGTCGGCGGATTGAAGGCGGCGATCAGGCCCGGATTGGTCAGAAGATCGTATTTGTCCATCTGGCTGCGCGCCGCCGTCAGGTTCTGCCGCCGCGCCTTGGAAAGATTGGCGTCCTTATCGGTCAGTTCCGTGTGGAAGGGCGTGCCCTCCAGATATTGGCCGCTGTCGGTATCGACAAAATAAGTGTTGGAGTAGGGGACGTCGCCGCTCTGCTCGATGCCGAATTCCTGGAATCCGAAAACCTTGCCGTCGGCGGAAAAGCCGATCGGCTGGATATTGGCGATGTCGCCGGCAAGTGACAGGCCGGGCAGGCCGGCAAATGCAACGGCAAGCATGCCGCCGATGATCAGACGTTTTTTCATGCTCGTGCCCCTTCGGCTGCCTGACGCAGATCGGCGACAGTCCGGCGATAATCCTCGACCGTATCGCCCTTGAAAATTGCCGAGCCGGCGACGAGAACGTTGCCGCCCGCCCGGGCGATATCAGGCGCCGTTTCCACTGTGACGCCGCCGTCGACCTGGAGTTCGATCGGCCGGTCACCAATCAGTGACTTCGCCGCGGCAATCTTTGCCGCCATCGCAGGAATGAACTTCTGTCCTCCGAAACCGGGATTGACCGACATGATCAGGATGAGGTCGACATCGTCGAGCACGTTCTCGATGGCGCTGAGCGATGTCGCCGGATTGATCGTCACGCCGACCTTCTTGCCGAGATTGCGGACGGTCTGCAGCGAGCGGTGCAGATGCGGTCCGGCCTCGGCATGGACGGTAATTCGGTCGCAGCCGGCCTTGGCGAAGGCTTCGAGATAGTCGTCGACCGGCGAGATCATCAGGTGGCAGTCGAAGGTGGCTGATGTATAGGAGCGCAGCGACTTGATGACATCGGGGCCGAAGGAGATGTTCGGCACGAAATGCCCGTCCATGACGTCGAGATGGATCCAGTCGGCGCCAGCGGCCGTCACGTCGCGCACCTCCTCGCCAAGCCTGGCGAAATCCGCCGCGAGGATCGAGGGGGCAATGCGAATGGGCAGCGTCATCGAATCTTACTCCGTATGGGCCGCCATTTGACCGCGGCGCCCGAATTCAAGGCTGGCGCGCCGCTCATTGTGTCGGCGCGCCAGGTGGAAAAAAGCCGTTGCCCCGCCATTCGAGCAGGCGGTAGGGGTTTTGCGAAAGCTCATGCGCATCGGTGAAGACGATGGCGCCGACCGGCGTTTGGAATGTCGTGCCGAGAAGCGTCTCCTGCAGGGGCTTGCCCGCCGCAGCGGCGGCTTGCCCCGCCTGGCCGGCAATGAGTGCCGCGGCCAGCGACGGCAGGACATAGCCTTCCGGCTCGATGCCTTTGGCGCGCAGCGCGTCGGCCGCAGCCGTGCCTTCCGGTAGAACGGCGTATTCGGGCAGGGCGACAGCGCGCACGCCTTCATTCAGCGGCAGCGGCTGGTCGGCAGCGCGCATGGCATCGCCGCCGAGGATGGACAGCGGGATATTCTCAGCCTTGGCATCGCGGGCGATGACGGCGACGTCGTTGCGGTCGCCGCCGATGAAGACCCTGGTGGCACCGGCCCGTTTCAGGCGGCGGACAAGGGCAATCTGCTGCTCCTGTCCTGGCCGGTAGGTATCGGTAAAGACCGGCTTCAGGCCGTTCTGCTCCAGCGCATTGCGCACCGCTTCCGTCAGTTCGCGGCCATGAATGGTGCCGTCCTCGATCAGGGCGATCGGATCGGCGGCCCAGTCCTTCAGGATCGCCTCGATGATCTTTGCCGCCTCGGCACCGTCGGCGGGTGCTGCCCGGAAGAGCGGCCAGCCGTTCTTCAACGCATCCTCCATAAGGATGCGGGAGCGCACCGAGACGGTGATCGCGGGAATGCTGGCGTCCTTCAGCTTCGGCAGCGCGCCTTCCAGCGTTTCGCTACAGAGAAAGCCGATCGCGACCTGCACCTTGGCATTGACAAGCGCATCGGCGACCGCAGCACCACTATTGTCCTCGCAGGTCTCGTTGATGGCGACGAGGGTATTTTCTGACTGCTGAATCTCGAAGCCGGCACCGGCGGTAATCTGGGCGCCGAGCAGGGCGAGCGGGCCGTTCTGGGGGGCGACGACGCCGATTGTCACGCCGGCCGCATGGCCTTGCGCCGCCGCTCCCAGCAGCGCCAGACAGGCTGCTATGCCACGCAGGTTGATCATGAAAGGCGGAGATCCCTAGCCATCGTCCATGCCCTTTTATCCGCAAGGCCGCGATCGTCAAAGAAAAACAAGCGCAACACAGCGCTTTTCACCGGTCCTATTGTAGAAAAGGTAACCGATGCTCGCCATATTGGCGCGATAGCAAGTCGAACTACAGCGCCGCGCGTCCTTTCAGGCGCGCAAACGACGCTGTAGCACTTTGAATGGCTGCATAATTTTGTCCTTAAATCGATTCCGATTTAAGGATTTATGCAGTAGGCAGAATAAGCGCGTACGGGAGAAGCAGGTGTTGAACAGGCAGCATATCGACCCTGGCCTTTATCGCGATGCCATGAGCCGTTATGCCGGCCATGTACAGCTCGTGACGACGGCGATGGGCGAGCTGCGCCGCGGCGTCACCATCACGGCCGCCTGCTCGGTTTCGGACAATCCGGCCTCGGTGCTGGTCTGCCTCAACAACACCAATCCGAAGAACGAGATCTTCTTTCGCAGCGGCATTTTCGCGCTGAACACGCTCGGCGCCCATCATCAGGGCGTTGCTGATGCCTTTTCCGGGCGCACGTCGCTTGCCAATGACGACCGTTTCGCCAGCGCCCGTTTCGAGATGCTTGCCACCGGTGCGCCCGTGCTCGCCGACGCGCTTGCCGCCTTCGATTGCCGGGTGATCGATATCAAGGAACTGCCGACGCACAACGTCATCTTCGGCGAGGTCGCGGCCGTCCGATTCAGCGAAAAACACCCGGCGCTCATCTATCTGAACCGGGATTATCACGCGCTGTGATTGGAGTGGCCGGGATTTCGAAGGAATAGCGAATGGACAATGCCGGGATCGAGGAAATGTTTCAGGGGCTTGGCCCCGTGACGGTCAAGCGCATGTTCGGCGGCAAAGGCATCTATCATCTCGGGCGCATCATCGCGCTTGAAGTGCGTGACGAGATGCTGCTGAAGGCCGACGAGACGAGCGCCCCGGAATTTGCCGCTGCCGGTGCCACCCAATGGACGTATGAGGGCAAGAACGGCAAGCCGGTGAAGATGCCCTACTGGTCAATCCCCGACGAGGCCTACGATGATCCCGATCTAATGGCGAAATGGGTGCGGCTTGCCTATGAGGCGTCGCTTCGCGCCGAATGACTAGCCGCGTTCGGCGGCCGGCAAGGCTGCTATGGCAGCCTTGGTGAAGGCCGACAGCGGCTCGGGCAGATCGGTCAGAGGAAACCAGCCGAAATCCGAAAGCTTGTCCGGTTCGGTCAGTTGCGGCTCGCCGTCGACGTCATGGGCGAGATAGAGGATCGAAATCCAGTGTTGGCGATCGGCCTCGATGATCTGCTCGCTCATGCAGAGGCGCTCGATGCGGCCGATCGTCAGGCCGGTTTCCTCTTCGGCCTCGCGGCGCGCAGCTTCCTCAGCCGGCTCCATGTGATCCACCTTGCCGCCGACGATATTCCAATAGCCGGCTTCAGGTGGACGCATGCGTTTGTAGAGAAGGATCCTGGCGTCGCGCAGAATCACCAAGCCGACGCCGAGACCCGGAAAATCAATACCGGGCCTGCCCATTGGAAGTTCAGACCTTGGCGCTGCCGGCGATCAGCATGAAGGCGGGGATATCATCGCCGAAGCCGATCGGGGTCGGGCCGTCGTCGTGATCGCGATGACGGCGGCGGTCGCGGCTGTCATCATTTGCCGGGTAAGGCCGATTGTTACGCGCATTGTTCTGCGGCTTCTGCTCTGCTTTGCGCTCGTTCTTCACGATGTCGGCCTTTACTGGTGCTGCTTCGATCACGTCTACGCCATTATCCTGGATGTCGTTGTCAGATTTATGACTCGCAGCGCTGCGACTGCCGCGTCCGCGGCCACGATCCCTGTCGCCATTCTCTCTCGGCGCGCGATCTCGGGTTGCGCCATCTCTGGCACCACGCTCGCGGCTGTTGCGCCGCGGGCGTTCAGTTTCCCGGCTTTCTTCTGCCGGTGGCAGGGAATTCAGGTCGCCGCTCAGCCATTCGACCTTTTCGCCGATCAGCTTCTCGATGGCGTCGACAAATTTGGTATCGCGCTTGGTGACCAAGGTGAAGGCGGCACCCGAGCGGCCGGCACGGCCGGTGCGGCCGATGCGGTGGACGTAATCCTCGGAATGGATCGGCACGTCGAAATTGAAGACGTGGCTGACGTCGGGAATGTCGAGGCCGCGGGCGGCGACGTCGGAGGCAACCAGAAGCTGGAGGTTGCCGTCGCGGAAGCTTTGCAGCGTCATCGTGCGGGAGCGCTGGTCCATATCGCCATGCAGGGCGCCGACGGAGAAGCCGTGGCGTTCAAGCGAACGGAAGAGATCGGCGACATCCTTCTTGCGGTTGCAGAAGACGATAGCGTTCTTGAGCTCGGTCTGGGCGCGGACGAGTTCGCGCAGAACCGCTCGCTTCTCGTAATCCTTGCCGTGCGAAGCGACGAAGCGCTGAGTCACGGTCGCGGCAGCGGAAGCCGGCTTTGCGACCTCGATGCGCTCTGGATTCTGCAGGAAGCGGTCCGCGAGCTTCTGAATCTCCGACGGCATGGTTGCCGAGAAGAACAGCGTCTGGCGGGTGAACGGGATCATCTTGGCGATGCGTTCGATATCGGGGATGAAACCCATGTCGAGCATGCGGTCGGCCTCGTCGATGACGAGGATCTCGACGCCGCTCATCAGCAGCTTGCCGCGCTCGAAATGGTCGAGCAGGCGCCCGGGCGTGCAGATCAGCACATCGGCGCCGCGCTCGAGCTTGCGGTCCTGGTCCTCGAAGGAAACGCCGCCGATCAGAAGGGCGACGTTCAGGCGGTGGTTCTTGCCGTATTTCTCGAAATTCTCGGCGACCTGAGCGGCGAGTTCGCGCGTCGGTTCCAGAATCAGCGTGCGGGGCATGCGCGCACGCGCACGGCCCTTCTCCAGAAGCGACAGCATCGGCAGAACAAAGGATGCCGTCTTGCCAGTGCCGGTCTGCGCGATGCCGCAAATATCGCGGCGCTCGAGCGCAAACGGGATGGCGCCCGCCTGAATAGGCGTTGGGATCGTGTAGCCCGCGTCCGTAACAGCGGATAGCACTTTTTGGCTTAAGCCAAGGTCAGCAAATGTCGTCAAAGGGAAAACTGTTTCCATTCCGTTCGGCCGAGCTCTGAACGAGTCGGCGGGATTGCATGCCGCAATGCAGCGCGACATAGCCCCGAATGGCCGGCAAGTCAAGAAATAGAGACGCCGCACCCATTGCAGAGTGAAGCGTTGGTTACCGGGCAGGAGTTACTTGATATAGGTGGCGAGTTTAAGGCCGGCATTCATGAAATATACTGGATCGACCGCGTGGCCGTCCTGGCGCACTTCATAATGCAGGTGCGTGCCCGTCGAGCGGCCGGTGCTACCGGCAAGGCCAATGACGTCATCGCGATCGACCGTGTCGCCGACCTTGACCAGGACCTGGGACATATGCCCGTAGCGCGTCGAGATGCCGTTGCCGTGATCGATCTCGACCATGTTGCCGTAGCCGCCGGTCCAACCGGCCGAAATCACCCTGCCGGGGGCCGTCGGGCGGATCCTTTCGCCCGGCGAAAAGCGGAAGTCGATGCCGGAATGGAGCGCGAGGCGGCCGAGGAAAGGGTCGCGTCGATTGCCGAACGGGCTCGTCACGTCCTTGCCGATAGCGGGATTGCGGAAAGGCAGGGATTCGGCGGTGCTGCGCACCTCTTCGAGACGGGTCAACGCGCCGTCGAGCGCGACCAGAGAACTGTTGAAGTCGTCGTTGCTTTCGGGCTCGACATAGGGGCCGCCGACGGCATCGTCATCGTCTTTCTTGGCGGCGGTCTCGGGCATCGGAATCTTGAAGTGGGTCAGCACGGTCTCGATGGCGTTGGCGGCATTGCCGGCATCGCTCGTCAGCTGTTCGACACGGCTGCGCTGGTCCTGTTCGACATCTTTCAGCGATAGCGTCACCTTGGAGAAGATGCGGTCGGCACGGTCGCCGACCGTGTCGGTCGCCGGCACATAGGCAAGCGTCGAATTGTCGGGCGTCGCATCGGCGGGCGCGCCGCTTGCCAGCTGTTTCTCGATCGCCTCGATGCCGCCGCCGGTGAGTGAAGCACGCTTGTCCTTGATATCAGGCGCATAGGACTGAACGGGCGAGGACGGCGCAGGCAGGGCGCCATCTTTTTCCGTCAGGCCGGAGCTTTCGGCCCGGTCGAGCAGATTGTCGAGTTTGCCATGGCGCGAGGTGAGCGCCATCTGCTGCTCCATCAGCTTGTCGACCTTGTCTTCGACCACCTGCTGGTCGAGAAGCTGGCGGGAGGTGATGCGGTCGACCTGCGCGCGGAGGGCAGCGATGCGGTCTTCATAGTCGTGCTGCATGCGGGCCTGGCGGGCCATGGTGGCGCCGATCAGGTCGTCGCGCAGCACGAGATAGGACGTGGCCAAGAGGTAGCCGATCGAGAAGACGCCGAGGAAGCAGAAGGCCACCGCAGCCATCCAGGGCCGGACCGTCATATGGCGAACCTTGTCACCGCTTGCCAGGATGAGGATATGTTCCTGTGCCCGCCTGCCGAATACCCGGTGCTGATGTCCGCTGTTCACGCAGGCTCTCCCGATTGATGCTCTACGCCTCTTTCGGAAAATTAGACACTGTTATGGTTAATGAATGCTTTCATTGCCGCCGTCGCATCATAAATTTCAGTGACTTCAAGCGTGGCTGATCGATGCCAACGATCTGTAGAAGGACGGCGTCAGCCCGGCTTCGGCGCGGGCAAGGTCGTTGAAGGGCGGCTTCAGCGGCCCGCGGAAATTGGCCCGTACCAGCTCCTGGAAGGCTTTTGCCGGGTCGCGTTTCTCGCGGGCGCAGAGGAAGCGGAACCATTTGGCGCCGACGGCGACATGGCCTTTCTCGTCGTTATAGATGACGTCGAGGACATCGGCACTTTCGAGATCGCCGGTCTGGCGCATCTTTGTCTGCAACGACGGCGTAACGTCGAGGCCACGGGCTTCCAGAATCAGCGGCACGACGGCCAGCCTTGCCGTCAGGTCGTTGCGCGTCGAATGGGCGGCCTGCCAAAGCCCGTCATGCGCGGGTAGGTCACCGTAATCAGCACCGAGATCCTTGAGCCTGGCGCGCACCATGCGGAAATGCTTCGCCTCCTCGAAGGCGACCTGCATCCAGCCGTCGAAAAAGGAATTCGGCACCTGCTCAGTCGCGAATCGCGCAACGATATCGAGCGCCAGATCGACGGCGTTAAGCTCGATATGGGCGATGGCGTGGAGCAGAGCGATCCGTCCTTTGAGCGTATGCAGCGAGCGCTTCTCCACCTGGGTCGGCGGCGTCAGCACCGGTTTGTCGGGCCGGCCGGGCCTGTCGGGCAGGGCTGCATCGAGTGGCGAGCGCAGCGACACCCGGCGGGCGAACCAGCGGGTGGCGCTTTCCTGCGCAAGTGCCGTCTTGCGGTCGAGATCGGCCGAGCTGATCGCATCGATGGCGCCGCCGCGCAGCGAGCTTATCGCCAGATGCCCGGTCACGCCGCCAGATTCCTCACGGCCTCGAGTACGGTTTCGGCATGGCCCTGCACCTTCACCTTCTGCCAGATGGTGGCGATCGTGCCGTCCTGGCGGATCAGGAAGGTGGTACGCTCGACGCCCATGAAATTGCGGCCGTACATGCTCTTTTCCTTCCAGACGCCATAGGCCTGCAGCGTCGTCTTTTCCTCGTCCGAGGCAAGCGCCACCGAAAGACGGTGCTTCTTGATGAACCTGTCATGGCAGGCGGCCGAATCGGGCGACATGCCGATGACGGCAGCACCGGCCGCTTCGAACTCGCTTGCTAACGCGGTGAAAGCCAATGATTCTGCGGTGCAGCCCGTCGTGTCGTCCTTGGGATAAAAGAACAATACGAGCGGCTTGCCGTGGAATTCGGCCAGCGTGACGCGGCCGCCGCCGTCGCGGGGAAGGTTGAAATCAGGGGCCGAGACGCCGATGCCGGGAACCGCCATTGGGAAAACCTTTCTTTTGCCGGGTTTGTGGATGACACTTTCTCTCCCCGAATTATATAGTGGACGGATACCCGTCCAGCATGGCCGGGTTCAATTCTTCACTTAAAGGGAGAGCCCGAGGGCGCATGTCAGCCATCCGCGGCGAAAAGGTCACGTTTCGCAAGAAGGATATCGTTGCGCTGGACCGCTTGCCGTCCGCCCAGGCCGAGGATCCGATCATCGTTCATTGCCCGCCGCCGCGTTCGCCGATGCGCCGCACGGCGAAGCTGACCTCAGGATTTCTGGGACTGATTCTCCTTATTCTCGCTGGCATCGTTTTCACCGTCGAGAGCGGCATGTTCGACAAGCCGCTGTCGCAGCAGGCTCAGGCGGCGCTGAATGGTGTGGCCGGACCGCGCTACCGCGCTGAGGTCGGCTCCACCGTCATCCGCTTCACTTCGGATTTTCGGCTGGCGCTTGAAGCGCGCAACGTCAACATGATCGACGAGGAGAGCGGCCAGCACCTGTCGACGACGGGTTCGGTGCGGCTGGGGCTCGATCCGCTGCAGCTTTTCCGCGGCCGCATCGCCGTCGCGGATATCGAAGCGGAGGATATCGCGCTCGATACCGCGCTTCTGCCCTCCGGCAATCCCGTCAAGCTCGACGATCTGCGCATCGACGCCGTACCGGGGGCGATGGAGAGGATCTTCTCGCAGTTCGACATGTTCGACAGCATTGTGACGCGCGGCTCGACGAATTCGGTGCGTATCTCCGGCATCGACATCAAGCTTGCCGATACCGCCAACGGTCCGCTGTCGCTTGTCATCGACAATCTCGTCTTTGCCCATGCCGGCCCGTCCTCGTTGCAATTGACCGGCGAAGTCGCGCTCAACGGCGAGGTGGCGGAGCTCGACATGCTGGCCGAGAAGGAAGACGGCCACGTGTCGAAGGTCGTGGCGACGCTGAAGCATGCCGACCTCACGCCCTTTGCGCTGAAACGCAACGATCAGGGCGTGATCCGGCAGGGGCTCAGCGCTTTTGTCGACCTGACGGTGTCGGCCACCAGAGCGCGCGATGGGGCGCCGCCGGCGCTTGCGGCGACGATCGACATCGATCCTGGCCAGATCTATGCGGATGGCGATCCACAGGAGCTGTCGGGCGGCCAAATCAATCTCGTCTATGATTTCTCCAAGCAGACGCTCGAGATCGCCAGGTCGAACGCCCGATTCGGCGCGACCACGCTTCCCATCAACGGCGCCCTGATCGATCTCGACAAGCTCGACCCGCAGGCCGGCAAAGGCTTCGGCATCGACCTGCTCGTCAGCGGCGGCACGGCAGCCCCCGGCGGCTCCGGCGAGCAGCCGCTCTCCTTCGACATCCAGGCGACGGGGCGCTACATGGTCGCCGGCCGCGAATTCCAGTTTCCCAACATGACGGTTTCCAGCCCGCTTGGGGCGCTCTACGGATCACTTGATGTCAAGCTCGGCGACAAATCACCGGAGATCAGCTTCGCCGGCCAGTCGTCGCAGTTGCAGACGATAGCGATCAAGCAGCTCTGGCCGTTCTGGATGGCGCCCAAGGTGCGCAACTGGGTGCACGGCAATCTCTTCGGCGGCACCGTCACCGATGCCGCCATTTCCGTCTTCATTCCCTTAGGCAGGCTGGACGAGGCAGCCGGCGGCAAGGGATTGAAGCTTGACGCCAACCAGATCCGCATCGGCTTCGACATCACGGGTGCGCGGATGAACGTTGCCGGAGACATTCCGCCGATCCGCGACACGTCAGCACATTTCGACCTGACCGGCCCGGTTGCGACGATCGCGATCAAGAGCGGCACGTCTTATTTCCCCTCCGGCCGGTCCGTCGGTCTCGGGCAGGGGACGTTCATCTTGCCTGCCACCTACGATAAACCTCTGATGGCCGATATCGATCTTGCGGTCTCCGGAGCGGCGGACGCCGTTGGCGAGCTTCTGACCTACAGGCCGATCCGGGTGCTGCAGCGCGCCGGCTTTACGCCCGACGATCTCAAGGGCCGGATCGAGGCAAATGTGAAGGCGCATTTCGGTCTGCTCTCCTCGCAAAACCCGCCGCCGGCCGAATGGACGGCGGCAATGAAGCTCACCGATATCGATCTTGCCAAGCCGTTTTCCGGCCGCACGATCAGCAATCTCGACGGCACGCTGAACGGCAATCCGAAACGGATCACGCTCGACGCCAAGGCCCAGATCGACGGTGTCCCGGCCGATATCGACCTTACCGAACCGGTCGAGGCATCCGACACGGCGGTGCGGCAGCGGGTGATCACCGCGACGCTTTCCGAGGACCAGCGCAACAAGCTGATACCCGGCCTTTCCGGCATCGTCGGCGGCAGCGTGAAGATGGTGCTGACGCGGATCGACGACGACCGGCAGGACGTCCAGCTCGACCTCACCAAGTCGCTGCTCGAACTGCCTTGGATCGGCTGGTCGAAGGGCAGCGGCATTGCCGCCACGGCCGAATTCGAAACGTCCGGCCCGGCCGACAATACCCAGATCAAGAATTTTCGACTGAAGGGCGATGGTTTCGGCGCCAACGGATCGCTGAACATTGGCAAAGGCGGGCTGATCTCGGCTGATTTCGACAGCGTCAAGCTGTCCTCGCTCGACGATTTCGCCCTGTCGGTGAAACGTAGCAAGGGCAATTTCGACGTCTCGGTCTCCGGCGACAGCGCCGATGCGCGGCCGGTCATCGCGCGGTTGAAATCGGGCTCGGACGGCGATGATGATGGGGATGCCGGCGACACCGGCGTATCGGTGCGTGCCAGGCTGAAAAATGTCATCGGCTTCAATGACGAGAAGGTCGGCAATTTCCAGGCGCAAATATCACTGCGCGGCGACAAGCTGCAGGCGCTCAATTTCTCCGCCGTTACCGACAGCGGCGAGGCCGTGGTCAGCCAGATGAAGGACGGCGGCGTCATCAACATCACCAGTGGCGATGCCGGCGCGGTGTCACGTTTCGCCGATCTCTATCAGCACATGCAGGGCGGCCTGCTTAATCTGGCGATCCGGCTGGGGGCAGAGGGCGGCTGGGATGGCTCGCTCGACGTGCGCCGCTTCGCGATCGTCAACGAACAACGCCTGCGGTCGATCGTTTCGACACCTGTGGGAAATGAGCAGCGCAGCCTCAACGAAGCCGTCAAACGCGATATCGATACCTCGTCGCAGCGCTTCCAGCGCGGCTTTGCCCGTGTCGTCTCGCGCAATGGCATGGTCGGCATCGAGAACGGCGTGCTGCGCGGCGACCAGATCGGCGCAACCTTCCAAGGCATCGTGCGCGATCGCAAGGGCAACATGGACATGACCGGCACCTTCATGCCGGCCTACGGCCTCAACCGGCTCTTTGCCGAATTGCCGCTGATCGGCGTCATTCTCGGCAATGGCAGCGACCGCGGCCTGATCGGCATCACCTTCAAGCTGACAGGCAAGTTCGACCAGCCGAACCTGCAGATCAACCCGCTGTCGATCATCGCGCCTGGCGTTTTCCGGCAGATCTTTGAGTTCCAGTGAGGCGGGTGAAGCCGGGAGGTCGCAAATCCCGGCAGGTGCAAAAGGTTCCGACAAAGCGTCCGGTGTGTGACTTGTTGCCGGATCGCAGCAGAGGAATGCGCGGGTTCGTTCTCGGCAAGGCCAATTCCGACCTATCCTGACAAGTCCGACATTGATGCTTTGCCTATTTTAGGAAAATCTGATGTACTATATTGTCCCGGCCAGGAAGCAACGGTCGGTGCAATGTCGGAGGATGCGATGCAGTGCGCCCGGACAGTTTCTTTCGCATCGGCCGCCATGATGGCTGTGACAATTGCCGACACTTCGCTTGCCGCGGAAAAGGTCGTGCGGCTGAAGTCGCAAGAGGCGGTCATCCGTTCCGACCACGTCCTCATGGTTCCCCTCGACGCGATGATGACGCCGCCGATCTTCTCGATCAGTTGGTGGTCGC
The DNA here is from genome assembly GCF_056406515.1 of Rhizobium sp. P1_B8. NCBI lineage: Bacteria > Pseudomonadati > Pseudomonadota > Alphaproteobacteria > Hyphomicrobiales > Rhizobiaceae > Rhizobium > Rhizobium sp. P1_B8. The sequence continues at coordinate 46,341 of NZ_JBFTZZ010000030.1, forward strand.
GAGTGAAGCCCGATTCAAGCGTCGATCCGCCGGCTATCTTCTCCGGGAGACCAAACGAGATGACGCGGAATGCCGACGGGGAGCTGAATGATCTTGCTCGCCGACCCGAATAGTGAGGCACAGAAAAAGCCGGCGCGGGCGCCGGCTTTGGTATCTGTTCGGTAAAGCCGCTTACGCCGCGCGGCGGATCAGGATGTGTTTCTTCTTACCGAGCGAGAGCTTGATGATGCCGTCGGCGGTGATTTCGCCGCTGCCGATCATCTTGCGTTCGTCGCTGACCGCCTCGTCGTTGATGCGGACCGCGCCGCCCTGGACGTGACGGCGCGCTTCGCCGTTCGAACCGGCAAGGCCGGCACGTACGATCAGCGACAGAAGGCCGATGCCAGCGTCGAGCTCGGAGGCGGGCACGTCGACCGACGGGAGATTTTCCGAGAGGCCACCTTCCTCGAAGGTCTTGCGTGCCGTTTCGGCAGCCTGTTCAGCGGCCTGGCGGCCGTGCAGGATTGCCGTTACCTCGGTCGCAAGGATCTTCTTGACCTCGTTGATCTCCGAGCCGCCGAGTGCGGAGAGACGGGCGATTTCATCCATCGGCAGCGTGGTGTAGAGCTTCAGGAAGCGCGAGACGTCGGCATCCTCGGTGTTGCGCCAGTACTGCCAGAAATCATAGGCCGAGAGCATGTCGGCGTTCAGCCAGACAGCGCCTGTTGCCGACTTGCCCATCTTGGCGCCGGATGACGTCGTCAGCAGCGGCGATGTCAGCGCATAGAGCTGCTGTGTCCCCATGCGGTGACCGAGATCGATACCGTTGACGATATTGCCCCACTGGTCCGAACCACCCATCTGCAGGCGGCAATCGTAGCGCTTGGCAAGCTCGACGAAGTCATAGGCCTGGAGGATCATGTAGTTGAATTCCAGGAAGGACAGGGACTGTTCGCGGTCGAGACGCGTCTTGACGCTGTCGAAGGACAGCATGCGGTTGACCGAGAAGTGCTTGCCGACATCGCGCAGGAATTCGAGGTAGTTCAGCGAGCGCAGCCATTCGGCATTGTTGATCATCAGCGCGTCCTTCGGACTGTCGCCGTAGTTCAGGTAATTGGAGAAGACGCGCTTGATCGAAGCGATATTGCCTTCGATCGTATCTACGGTCATGAGCTGGCGCGCTTCTTCCTTGAAGGAGGGATCGCCGACCATGCCGGTGCCGCCGCCCATCAGCGAGATGGCGCGATGACCGGTCTTCTGCATCCAGTGCAGCATCATGATCTGGATCAGCGAGCCGGCGTGCAGGCTGGGCGCCGTCGGATCGAAGCCGATATAGGCTGTCACGGTTTCCTTGGCGAACAGGTCATCGAGGCCGCTTTCATCGGAGACCTGATGAATGAAGCCGCGCTCTTTCAGCGTGCGGAGGAAATCGGACTTGAACTCGGACATGGGTTTCGTCTCTTGGTGTCTGCGCTACCCCGTGCGGGCCTCACGCAAGTTCGTTGTTGTTGATCTGTCGCGGCGCGTTTAGCACTGTTTTTACAAAAGTGCATCCGGGAATCGCATGGGAGGCAAGCCTCATGAATGTCATCAGGACCGCGATCGGTTTGATGAGCGGCACGTCGATGGATGGAATCGACGTCGCGCTGATCAGGACCGACGGTCGCGGCTTCATCGAGCGCGGGCCGTTCATGGGCGTGCCCTATGATGCCGATTTTCGTGGGCAGCTCAAACGGGCGCTGGAAATCGCACGTCCACTGAGCGACAGGAACGAAAGGCCCGCTGAGCTTCGTGCTATCGAGCTTGAATTGACCTTACGGCATGTAATTGCCGTTACGGCATTCATGGAGCGTTTCGAGCTTTTAGCCGATGGCGTCGATGTTCTCGGCTTCCATGGCCAGACGGTGCTTCATCGCCCTGATGAGGGATTGACGATCCAGATCGGCGACGGCCCGGAACTGGCGCACCGAACCGGCATACCGGTGGTCTACGACATGCGCGCCAACGACATGGTCCATGGCGGGCAGGGTGCGCCGCTGGTGCCGGCCTATCACGCAGCACTTGCGGGAAAATTCCAGCAGCAGGGACAGGCGGTGTGCTTCGTCAATATCGGCGGCATCTCCAATCTCACCTCTATCGGCACGGACGGCCGGATATCGGCCTTCGACAGCGGGCCGGGCAATACGCTGATCGACCAGTGGGTGGAGATGCAGACCGGCAGAACTTATGATCCCGGCGGCGAGATCGGCGGGCGCGGTAAGGTCGTTGCCAGCTTGGCGGAGCGTTATCTGCAAAGCCCGTTCTTTCGCGGCAATGTTCGTCGTTCCCTCGATCGGGGCGATTTCGCGCCGCTTCGGCCCGAGGAAGCAAGCCTTGAAGACGGCGCCCGGACACTGGCGCATGTCGCCGCCGCCTCGATCATCAAATCCGCCAGCTTCCTGCCCGAGACCCCAGTGGTCTATATCGTCTGCGGCGGCGGGCGGCTGAACGCCACTCTGATGGCGGAATTTTCGGTCATGGCCGAAAGGTTTGGCTCGAAGGTACTGAGCGCCGAGGAGGCAGGCTTCGATGGCGACGCGATGGAAGCCGAGGCCTGGGCCTATCTCGCCGTCCGGTCGCTGGACGGGCTGCCGTTGACATTTCCCGGCACAACGGGAGTGGGCGTCCCCGTCAGCGGCGGGGTGGTGGCAACGCCATGAGAGAGCAGAGGGTCATACTGAAGACGCCACGGCTCAGCTTGGTCATGTGGGACGAAGGCGATGCGGCCCTGGTGCGGCAGCTGCATTCGACGATGGCGACGAGCCGCTATCTGTCCGGCAATGCGCCGTGGAGCCTCGAGAAGGCTGAGCAGCGGCTGAAGGGCTGGTTCGAAGAGCAGGCGCGCGACGGCACGACCAAATACAAGCTCCTCGCCGAGGACGGCAACTTCGTCGGCCGCGCCGGCATTTCGAAGTTCAGGAGCGAGCAATTCGAACTCGGTTATTCCCTGCGCGAGGAGGCGTGGGGCAAGGGCCTGGCAACGGAGGCGGCAGGCGCCTTGGCCGACTGGTTCTTCGAAAGGCAGTTTGCATCCGGCTTCATCGCCTTCACGCATCCCGAAAACATCGTCTCGCAACGCGTCCTCAGAAAGATCGGCATGCGCGAACGCGCGCCGATCCCGATCGACGGAGTGCTTGGCACGGCTTTCGAACTCACCGCCGACATGCGGCCGCCAATGCCCTAACTTTTTACCGCGACCGGCCGGACATTTGATTCGCGACCAGCCTGGTTGCCATCCTCGACGCCCCTGACCTGAGCAATGAACGAGAACTTCTTGCGAAGGCCAAGGATCGGCTTCTCGATGAAATGCCAGGACAGCACCGCGACGGCGAGAGCCGATGGCAGGCCGACGAGATAGAGCGCCAGCGCACCATATTTCGGATAGAGAAACACCGACGGGAACGAGCTGATCCAGATCTGCAAAAACGGGTCGTGATAGAGATAGACGCCGTAGGAATAGTCGCCCTTCCTGAAAAAGGCCGGAATGGGCACCTCGGACAGGCCGACGAAGACGGTGATGTAAACGAGAGAGGTGATGACCAGGGGTCGGTTCATCACCGACTCCGTCGCCCGGCTGTCCAGGGTCAGAATGGCGACGATGCAAATCAGGCAGGCGGCGGCGAACAGCCAGCGGGAATGCGGAATGACCGCTTTGAACTGAAAGGCGACGATGCCCATCATGAAGGCGGTTATCAGCTGGGAGCCTCGGCTCATGAACAGGAAGCGAGCGATCGGCTTGATTGTATCAGGTAACAGATAGGGCATCTTTTGCACGACAAGGCCGATGGCGATGTAGGCGATCGTTACCGCAAGCAGCTTGTAGCGCGTCTTGACGATGGCGGTGATCATCAGGAACGACATGATGATGTAGCAGAAAATCTCCCAGGGAACCGTCCAGAGAGCGCCATTGACCCGTTGACTCGGATTATTCTCGAACACGCCCGGAAGCTCGTAATGGATCCAGCCGACGATATTCAGGAAGTATTTGAAAAATCGCTGATCGGTAAAATATTCGGAATGATAAACGACCGTTATGATCGGCCCGATAATCAACGAACAGACGACGATATCGACCGCAAGGGCCGGGACGATGCGCAAGCCTCGGTTGATCAGGAAATTCCGGAGGCTCAGTCGCTGGGCGCTGCCGGCGATCAGAAATCCGCTCAAAGCGAAGAACATCGGAACAAGAGCGTATTCAGTAAACCAGAATACCGACCCCCTGATGAAGTCATTGTTCTCGGTTAACAAAAAGGAATGGGTCAATACGATGGAAAAGGCGAGCCCTATTCGAAGAAAATCGAACCCCGGACCAATTCCCCTATACTTATCCAGGACTTCCCCGAACGACTTGGTCATTGCGGACCTCGCTTTTGTTAGGATCGCGAGGACCCTACCGCACTGCAACATACATTGCAACACGGTAGGTGATCTGTTCTGACACATCCGGCCCGGTGGTGTTCCGGACCGTCACGGCATCGATGCGGCCGAGATTTTGTGGTGTCAGCGAATCCGCTTGGCGGCCGGTTCCGGCACCAGTTCGCCGTTGAGGCGACGGTCGAGGTAATCCTCGCATTCGCCCATCAGCGTTTCCACCTGGCCATTGAAGAAGTGGTTGGCGTTGGCAACGGTGCGGTGGGTGATGAGGATGCCCTTCTGGGTCTTCAGCTTCTCGACCAAGCCGTTGACATCCTTTTCCGGCGCCACCTTGTCGGCTTCGCCGTTGATGATCAGTCCGGAAGAGGGGCAGGGCGCCAGGAAGGAAAAGTCGTAGGTGTTCGGCTGCGGCGCGATCGACATGAAGCCTTCGATCTCCGGCCGGCGCATCAGGAGCTGCATGCCGATCCAGGAGCCGAAGGAATAACCGGCGACCCAACAGGTCTTGGAATCGGGATGCAGGCTCTGCACCCAGTCGAGCGCCGAGGCGGCATCCGAGAGTTCGCCGGCGCCATGGTCGAATTCACCCTGGCTGCGGCCAATGCCCCGGAAGTTGAAGCGCAGCGTAGTGAACCCGCGCTTCTGGAACATGTAGAAGAGCTGATAGACGATCTGATTGTTCATCGTGCCGCCGAACTGCGGATGCGGATGCAGAATCAGGGCGATGGGCGCGCTTTTTTCCTTGGAGGGCTGGTAGCGGCCTTCAAGACGGCCGGCTGGGCCGTTGAAAATAACTTCGGGCATTGGTACTCCGGGTTTTATTTCGCGTTCGCGCTGCGCTGGATGACAACATGACTTGACTAGTGTTGTCAGCTTTTCTAAAACGCAGTTTAGAACAATTCGAAACTTGCATGGCGATCCACGCATCGTGGAACGTGTCATAAGGCAAGCCCGGCGGAAATTTCAAGAAAAATGAACCGCGGCCGCTGAAGCAAGCTCGTCAAGCGCAGGACTGAAGATCATGGCGCCGCCACGCCTTTATCTCGACTGGAATGCCACAGCGCCGCTGCACCCCGCAGCACGCGCGGCGATCATGCGCGCCATCGATGTGTTTGGCAATCCGAACAGCGTGCACGGAGAGGGCCGCGCCGCGCGCGCCGCCATCGAAGGCGCACGGCGCAAGGTGGCAGCACTTGCCGGCACCGGTCCTGGCAATGTGGTCTTTACCAGCGGTGCGACCGAGGCCGCTAACCTGGTGCTGACACCGGATTTCCGCATGGGCCGCACGCCGCTTCGGCTGGGCCATCTCTATTTTTCGGCGATCGAGCATCCGGCTGTGCGCGAAGGCGGCCGCTTCGCCAGGGAGAGTATGACGGAGATCCCGGTGACGGAAGCCGGTATCGTCGATCTCGATGCGCTCGGCCTCCGGCTTGATGCGCATGACAAGGCCGCCGGCCTGCCGATGGTCGCTATCATGCTCGTCAACAACGAGACGGGCATCGTGCAGCCGGTTGAGGCGGCGGCAAAGATCGTCCACGCCCATGGCGGGCTCTTCGTCGTCGACGCCGTGCAGGCGGCAGGCCGCATCGCGGTCGATATCGAGAAGATCGGCGCCGATTTCATGATCGTCTCCTCGCACAAGATCGGCGGGCCGAAGGGGGCCGGCGCGCTCATCGCACGCGGCGAGGCGCTGATGCCCAGGCCGCTGATCCAGGGCGGCGGGCAGGAGCGGGGTCACCGCTCAGGGACACAGAATTCTCTGGCGCTGATCGGCTTCGGCGCGGCGGCAGAAGCTGCGTCCGACGAACTCGAGGCGCGCAATGCGACGGTCGGCGCGCTACGCGAGCGGCTGGAAGCCGGCATGCGTGAGGCGGCATCCGATGTGATGATCCACGGCGAGGGCGGCGAGCGCGTCGCCAATACGATCTTCTTCACCCTGCCGGGGCTGAAGGCTGAGACCGGGCAGATCGCCTTCGATCTCGAAGGCGTTGCCCTTTCTGCAGGTTCGGCCTGCTCATCCGGTCGGCTCGGGGAAAGCCACGTGCTGACGGCAATGGGACGTGACGCCAAGCTCGGAGCGCTACGCATCTCGCTCGGCTTTTCGACGACGGAAGACGATGTCGACAGGGCGATTGCGGCTTTCGCGAAGATTGCCTGTCGGCGGAGGTCGGCGGGCGAGGCGGCCTGACCCGTCAAAACTTGCGGAAACGCAAATTTCTGCTTGCCAATCGGGCTGAAAAGTCCCTTTTGGCCTCTTACATAAAGGGCAAGACAATTGCCCAAACGCTACAAGCTGCCGGACCTTGTATCCGGCGAGATTGGAGAATGAGATGGCTGCCGTGCAGGAAACAATCGACCAGGTCCGCCTGATCGATGTGGACCAGTACAAATACGGTTTCGAGACCGTCATCGAGATGGATAAGGCGCCAAAAGGCCTGTCCGAGGACATCATTCGTTTCATTTCGGCGAAGAAGCAGGAGCCGGAGTGGATGCTGGAATGGCGTCTCGAGGCCTATCGTCGCTGGCTGACGCTGGAAGAGCCGACCTGGGCGCGCGTCAACTATCCGAAGATCGATTTCAACGACATCTATTATTACGCCGCGCCGAAAAGCACGCCGGGTCCGAAGTCGCTCGACGAGGTCGATCCGGAGCTGTTGAAGGTCTATGAGAAGCTCGGCATTCCGCTGCGTGAACAGGAGATTCTTGCCGGCGTCGAGAAGCCGAAGATCGCCGTCGACGCCGTTTTCGACAGCGTCTCGGTCGTCACCACCTTCAAGGCAGAGCTGAAGAAGGCCGGCGTGATCTTCATGTCGATCTCGGAAGCCATCCGCGAATATCCCGATCTCGTCCGGAAATATCTCGGCTCGGTCGTGCCGACCTCGGACAATTATTACGCGACGCTGAATTCGGCGGTCTTTACCGACGGCTCCTTCGTCTTCGTGCCGAAGGGCGTTCGTTGCCCGATGGAGCTGTCCACCTATTTCCGCATCAATGAGAAGGGCACCGGCCAGTTCGAGCGCACGCTGATCATTGCGGAAGAGGGCGCCTACGTCTCCTATCTCGAAGGCTGCACGGCGCCGCAGCGCGATGAAAACCAATTGCATGCCGCCGTGGTCGAGCTGGTTGCGCTCGATGACGCCGAGATCAAATATTCGACGGTGCAGAACTGGTATCCGGGCGACAAGAACGGCAAGGGCGGCATCTACAATTTCGTCACCAAGCGCGGCGATTGCCGCGGCGACCGTTCGAAGATCTCCTGGACGCAGGTCGAAACCGGCTCGGCGATCACCTGGAAGTATCCGTCCTGCATCCTGCGCGGCGACGACAGCCGCGGCGAATTCTACTCGATCGCCGTTTCGAATGGCCATCAGCAGATCGACAGCGGCACCAAGATGATCCATCTCGGCAAGAACACGTCGAGCCGCATCGTCTCCAAGGGTATCGCCGCCGGCGTTTCCAACAACACCTATCGCGGCCAGGTCTCGGCTCACCGCAAGGCGTCGAATGCGCGCAACTTCACCCAGTGCGATTCGCTTTTGATCGGTGACAAGTGCGGCGCCCATACCGTGCCCTACATCGAGGCGAAGAATTCGACGGCGCAGTTCGAGCATGAAGCGACGACTTCGAAGATCTCCGAGGACCAGCTGTTCTACTGCCTGCAGCGCGGCATCCCGACCGAAGCGGCGATCGCACTGATCGTCAACGGCTTCGTCAAGGAAGTCCTGCAGGAACTGCCGATGGAATTCGCCGTCGAGGCGCAGAAGCTGATCAGCATCTCGCTCGAGGGTTCGGTGGGGTAACCACGGTTTCCGTCATCCTCGGGCTTGTCCCGAGGATCTGCAGCGGCCAGAGAACAAAGGATGAGTGGTTTCGTCTACATGATGTCCGACAAACCGCGAGGCGTGATCTACACCGGCGTCACGAGTGATTTGCACGGACGCATATGGGAACACCGCAACGAGATCCAGAAGGGCTTTACGCAGAAATACAGAGCGAAGAATCTTGTCTGGTTTGAGAACCACCCGAACATCGTGTTGGCGATCCGACGAGAGAAGTCTTTGAAACGCTACCTGCGTGAATGGAAAATCAAGCTTATAGAGGGCATCAATCCGACCTGGATCGACCTTTACGAGCGGATCGATGAAATCGAGAATATCTATCGACCGCATCCGAATACGCGGGAGTGGAGCGATTACAATTGAAGGCTTAGATCCTCGGGACAAGCCCGAGGATGACGATCGAGACCGATGAGCACGGTCAATCAGGCGGCACTTGGACCCGCCTTATGGACAGGAAGAACGAAATGCTTGAAATCAGAAACCTCCATGCCCGCATCGCCGAGGACGGCACCGAGATCATCCGTGGCCTGAACCTGACGGTGAAGGCCGGCGAAGTTGCCGCCATCATGGGGCCGAACGGCTCCGGCAAGTCGACGCTCTCCTATGTGCTCTCCGGCCGCAGCGATTACGAAGTCACCGAGGGCGACATTCTCTATAATGGCGAGAGCATCCTCGAGCTCGATCCGGCCGAGCGCGCCGCCAAGGGCATCTTCCTCGCCTTCCAGTATCCGGTCGAAATTCCGGGTGTTGCCACCATGCAGTTCCTGAAGGTGGCGATGAACGAGCAGCGCAAGGCGCGCGGCGAGGACGAACTGACGACGCCGGATTTCATGCGCCGGGTCAAGGATGCTGCCGGAAAGCTGCAGATCAATACCGAGATGCTGAAGCGGCCGCTGAATGTCGGCTTTTCCGGCGGCGAGAAGAAGCGCGCCGAAATCCTGCAGATGGCGCTGCTCGAACCGAAGCTCTGCGTGCTTGACGAAACCGATTCCGGCCTCGACATCGATGCGCTGAAGATCGTGGCCGACGGCGTCAATGCGCTGCGTTCGCCGGACCGCGCGGTTGTGGTTATCACCCATTACCAGCGCCTGCTCGACTATATCGTGCCGGATACCGTCCACGTGCTCTACAAGGGCCAGGTGATCAAGTCGGGCGACAAGACGCTGGCGCATGAGCTGGAAGCCAACGGCTATGCCGACATTATCGGCACGGCGGCCTGAGTTTCGGGTGGAAAGGACGACGTCCATGAACATGCAGACGACGAGCCGCCTGACTGCGGCCGAGACGGCGTTGATCGAGGCCTTCAACCAGCAGATCGGCGAGCTGCCGGGCAATGGTGCGGTGACGGCCCTGCGCGACCGGCTTCTCGACGACCTGAAGAAGGCCGGCCTGCCGACGCGCCGCATCGAAGCCTGGCATTATACCGACCTCAAGAATCTGCTGCGCACCGTTCCGCCGCAGGCAGGCGATGCCGGCTCGGAGGCGTTGGAGCCGCTCGTTGCTGATGCCACGGTGCTGGCGGTGATCCAGGGCCATTCCAACCAGAAGGCTACGGCCGACGGTCTTGGCGTTTCGGCCTATTTTGAACGTCTGCTTGACGGCTCTGCCGCAGGCGGGCTCGATGCGCTCGGCAGCGACGACGCCGTCGGCCGCATCAATGGCAGCTTCGTGCGCGACGGCTATGTCATCGACGTGCCTGCCGATGCCGAGCTTGAAAACCCTCTTGAAATCCAGTTCATCCATGCGGGTGGGCAGGCACATACGCGCCTTCCCGTGGCCTTCGGCGCCGGTGTCAAGGCGACCGTCATCGAGCGTCACCTCACGGTGACCGGTGATGCGGCTCTTGTGTCCCACGTCAGCGACATCACGGTCGGCGAAGGCACGGAACTGACCTGGATCATCCTGCAGCAGCAGGGGCCCGACGATACGCATCTCGGGCAGATCCGCGTTGATCTCGGCGCTGACGCCAAGCTCCGGCTTTTCGTCATCAATGCCGGCGGCAGGCTGGTGCGCCAGGAGCTTAACATCAAGGTGACGGGCGAGGGCGCCGATCTGACGTTGCGCGGCATCAACCTGCTCGGCGGCGACAGCCATACCGACGTGACGATGGTGCTCGGCCACGACGTGCCGAACACCGGCTCGACCGAAGTGATCCGCAACGTCGTCTTCGACCGCGCCAAGGGCGTCTTCCAGGGCATGATCCGGGTCGCGCCCGATGCGCAGAAGACCGATGCCAAGATGGCCTGCAACACGCTGTTGATGTCCGACGATGCCGAATTCTCGGTCAAGCCCGAGCTTGAAATCTTCGCCGACGACGTGCAGTGCGGCCACGGCTCGACGGTGACCGATATCGACGCCAATCACCTCTATTACATGATGGCGCGCGGCATTCCGGAGAACAAGGCGCGGGCGATGCTCGTCAACGCCTTCGTCGCAGAGATCGTCGAGGAACTGGAAGACGAGGCCCTGGTCGAGGCGCTGGAAGGCGTGATTTCGGTCTGGCTCGAAAAGCACGCCTGATCGGATATATCAATGGACAAGATAGTGCCGGCCACCCAATATGACGTCGAAGCCATCCGTCGGGATTTTCCGATCCTGGCGGAGAAGGTGCACGGCAAGCCGCTGGTCTATCTCGACAACGGTGCCTCGGCGCAGAAGCCGCAGCTGGTGATCGACGCCATCTCGCATGCCTATAGCCATGAATATGCCAATGTGCATCGCGGCCTGCACTATCTCTCGAATGCGGCCACGGACGCCTATGAGGCAGCGCGCGAAAAGGTGCGCCGCTTCCTTAATGCGCCTTCGGTCAACGACATCGTTTTCACCAAGAATTCGACGGAAGCGATCAACACCGTCGCCTATGGCTGGGGCATGCCTAGGATTGGCGAAGGCGACGAGATCGTCCTGACGATCATGGAGCACCATTCCAATATCGTGCCCTGGCACTTCATCCGCGAGCGGCAGGGCGCCAAGCTTGTCTGGGTGCCCGTCGACGACGAGGGCGCTTTCCATATCGAAGATTTCGAGAAAAGCCTGACGGAGCGCACCAAGCTCGTCGCCATCACCCATATGTCGAATGCACTCGGCACCATCGTTCCCGTCAAGGAAGTCTGCCGGATCGCGCATGAGCGCGGCATCCCGGTGCTGATCGACGGCAGCCAGGGCGCCGTGCATCTGCCGGTCGATGTGCAGGATATCGATTGCGACTGGTACGTCATGACCGGTCACAAGCTCTACGGCCCGTCCGGCATCGGCGTGCTCTACGGCAAGAAGGAGCGGCTTTTCGAGATGCGGCCGTTCCAGGGCGGCGGCGAGATGATCTTCGAAGTTGCCGAGGATATGGTGACCTATAACGACCCGCCGCATCGTTTTGAGGCCGGCACGCCGCCGATCGTGCAGGCGATCGGGCTCGGTTATGCGCTCGACTATATGGAGAAGATCGGACGCGAGGCGATTTCGCGCCACGAGGCGGATCTTTCTGCCTATGCGGTCGAGCGGCTGAAATCGGTCAATTCGCTGCGGGTCTTCGGGACGGCGCCCGACAAGGGGAGTATCTTCTCCTTCGAGCTTGCCGGCATCCATGCCCATGACGTCTCGATGGTGATCGACCGGCAGGGTGTTGCGGTCAGGGCCGGCACGCATTGCGCCATGCCGCTCTTGAAACGCTTCGGCGTCACATCCACATGCCGTGCATCCTTCGGCATGTACAATACCCGCGCCGAGGTCGATGCCCTGGCCGATGCGCTTGAATATGCGCGCAAGTTCTTTGCTTGAGGAGTGTCCGTGATGAGCCTGGACGAAAGCGAACAGAAGATCGACGTGCGCGAAGGCATCGTGCATTCCAGCATTCCGGCCGATGAGCTGGCGCGGCTGAGCGACGACGTCATCAGCGCGCTGAAGACCGTCTACGATCCGGAAATTCCAGCCGACATCTTCGAACTTGGTCTGATCTACAAGATCGACATCGAGGACGACCGGATGGTGAAGATCATGATGACGCTGACCGCCCCGGGCTGCCCGGTTGCCGGCGAGATGCCCGGCTGGGTCGAAAACGCCGTCGGCGCCGTCGAAGGCGTATCAGGCGTCGAGGTGGCCATGACCTTCGATCCGCCGTGGACGCCGGATCGCATGTCCGAAGAGGCGCAAGTCGCCGTCGGCTGGTACTGAGATCCCGCGGTATTGATCCGTTTACCTCAGGGTACTACATTTGAGTCACGATGCGCCGGATCTTGACCCCGGTTGCGGAAGGAGAATGAGCCGATGGGCTTTGCAATCATGAGCATGACGGACGGGGCTGCGGCCCGCGTCAAAGCGATCGTCGAGAATTCTGGGCCTGATGCCAAGGGCGTGCGCGTCGGCATCAAGAAGGGCGGCTGCGCCGGGATGGAATATACCATCGACCTGGTGACCGAGCCCAATGCCAAGGACGATCTGATCGAGCGCGATGGTGCCAAAGTCTGGGTCGAGCCGTCGGCAGCCCTCTATCTGCTCGGCACCGAAATGGGCTTTGAGACGACGACGTTGCGCTCCGGCTTCACCTTCACCAATCCGAACCAGACGTCGGCCTGCGGCTGCGGCGAATCCGTCGAGCTGAAGCCTGCCGATCTCGCGGCCCTTGCCGCACAGCGCCAGGGTGAGCCGGCGCATTCCTGATAGCCGCGACTTTCAGGCTGGCGGGAAATTCTCAGGCAGCCAATTCTCGATGAAATTCGGGCGTGCTCAGTCGCGCTTGATGCTCATCAGCATTTCCCACATGTCAGCGCCGGTCTCGAAGACCACGGCGTTCGCCTTGTAGCTCTGCTCGGCTTCGGTCAGATCGGTCAGTTCAGTGGCCGGATCGACATCGGATGCCGTCGGGTCGACGAGGGCCTGGACGCCGCCTGATACAACGGAGGTGAGGCTGGTGTTCAGCCTTGTATAGCCCGGGGTGCTGCTGTTTGCGATGTTGTTGGCAATGGCGCCGACACGTGTGGTCTGCGCCCGCATTCCCGAAAGAGCAATGCTCGTAATACCCGATATGCTCATCAGCCGTTTCCCCAGAACTGGATGGTAACCTTCTAGCTGCGAGGGTTTAGGAAATGCTGAAGGCTTTGCGTTAGCAAAAGCCTTAGGTCAGGGCCTTGTGCCGTCGCCTCTGTTCAGGATCGGCACGGGACTATATCCAGGATAGGCGGCAGTGGAGCGCCTTTGCGACGATTTTCAAGTTCGATATGGTCCATGGCTATTCTCCTTTGGCTGGAATGAACGGATTTCGGAATGGGGCGATCTGGTTGCGCGGCTGTCAGTTTTGCGTTCCTGTTCGCTGGCCTTGAAAGAATCGTCGAGCAGGTTTGAAATGCAGGACATTCAATGCTGGTGTAGCTGGGCCTATACTTCTGTCTAGGTTTCAACGGGCATGACGAGGTTGGGACAGGATCAACAAGATCATCCCCAATACCTATGTATAGTTTCGTCGCCTGCTATCGGGACGGTAAGGTCTGGGTGTCTCTCGGAAGTGACTTCCATGTGGAGACCGGCACCGCGAATGTGCCGATAGACATCGGCATGTCCCCTCCCGCGCCGAAGTCTCGTGGATCCGATGATCCGCCAGGACCGCTCCGCCCCCTCGGAGCGGTCCGATCTTTTTTAAGAGGATGTCCGCGCCATCTATCGCATGGCATCCCTTTGCATTGATAATAGGCGCTGACCCTCGGCGGATTTGTGGAGCAGGTGATGACCAAGAAGCGGCCGAAAGGCATCGAGAAATACACGGCCCCCGCCGGCGGCTGGGGTGCACTCAAAGCCGTTGCCGAAACCCTTGCGCGCCAGCAGGTCATTGCGCAGGGGGCTGCGACGCTGCTGAAAGCCAATCAGCCCGAGGGCTTCGATTGTCCGGGCTGCGCTTGGCCCGATCCCAAACATACGAGTTCGTTCGAGTTCTGTGAAAATGGCGCCAAGGCGATCACCTGGGAATCCACGGCGAAACGTGCCGGGCCCGACTTTTTCGCGGCGCATACGGTCGCCGAACTGTGGCAATGGAACGACCATCAGCTGGAAGACCAGGGCCGCCTGACACACCCGCTGGTCTATGATCACGCCAGCGACCGTTACCTGCCGATCGGCTGGGAGGAAGCCTTCACGCTGATCGGCGCGGAACTGCGCAAACTGCCCGATCCTGACATGGCTGAATTCTACACATCGGGACGCGCCTCGAACGAGGCTGCATTCCTGTTCCAGCTTTTCGTCAGGGCCTACGGCACCAACAATTTTCCCGACTGCTCGAACATGTGCCATGAGGCAACCAGCGTCGGCCTGCCACACTCGATCGGGGTCGGGAAGGGCACGGTGACCCTCGAAGATTTCGATCATGCCGATGCGATCTTCAGCTTCGGCCACAATCCTGGCACCAACCACCCGCGGATGATGACCACTCTGCATGATGCCGCGAGGCGCGGCGTCCCGATCGTGGTCTTCAATCCCCTGAAAGAACGCGCGCTCGAGAAATTTGCGCCACCGCAGAACCCGGTGGAAATGGCGACGATGTCTTCGACGCCGATCGCATCGGCTTATCATCAGCTGCGCACCGGCGGGGATCTCGCTGCCCTCAAGGGCCTGATGAAGCGGATATTCGAGCGCGACGATGCCGATATCGCGGCAGGCGGCAAAGGCTTTCTCGACCGGGAATTCATCGAAGCCCACACGATCGGACTGGAGGCTCTCAAGGCCGATATTGCAAAGACGGAGTGGACGTCGATCCTGAAGAGATCAGGACTGACGCTCGAAGCGCTCGACAGCGCCGTTGATGTCTATCTCAACGCCCGCAATGTCATCCTCTGCTATGGCATGGGCATCACCCAGCACAGCCACGGCACCGCCAATGTCCAGCAGCTTGCCAACTTCCTGATGTTGCGGGGAAATATCGGCCGCCGGGGTGCTGGTATCTGCCCGCTGCGGGGGCATTCGAACGTTCAAGGTGACCGGACCGTCGGGATCACCGAGATCCCCAACAAGGCGCTTCTCGATGGTATGGAGAAGGCCTTCAGTTTCCGCCCGCCCGAGGAGAAAGGCCATAATGCCATCGAGGCCATCGAGGCGATCATCGAAGGCCGGTCGAAGGCGCTTGTCTGTCTCGGCGGCAATCTCGCCGTCGCCATATCCGATCCGGAAGCGACGTTCGAAGGTATGCGCAAGCTCGACCTTGCGGTCCATCTCGCGACAAAACCCAATCGCTCGCATCTGCTGATCGCCCGAAACTCCATCATCCTTCCTGTCCTCGGTCGTACCGATCAAGACATTCAGAAGACGGGACCACAATCGGTGACCGTCGAGGATTCCATGTCGATGGTGCACGCCTCACGCGGCTTTCTGAAGCCGCCCGGCGACGAACTAAGGTCCGAACCGGCCATTATCGCCGGCATCGCCAAGGCAACGCTCGGCGCCAAATACGATATCGATTGGGACGGGATGGTCGCTGACTACAACCGCATTCGGGAAAAGATCGAGGTGGTCTTTCCCGATTTCCATGATTTCAACTCAAGGGTCAGGAAACCCGGCGGTTTCCGGCTCACGGTGGCCGCCTCCGATCGGCAATGGCGCACGCCCTCAGGAAAAGCGCAGTTCCTCATCGCGCCTGGACTGGAGGAAGATCCGCGCCTTGCAGACGCAGACACACTGGTTCTGACAACGCTGCGCAGTCACGACCAGTACAACACGACAATCTACAGCCTTGACGACCGCTATCGAGGTGTCTTCGGCCGCCGTGATGTGATCTTCATGAACAGCGGGGATCTCTCCGCACGCGGCCTCGCCGACGGCGACAAGGTCGATATCGAGTCGGTCGCTGAAACCGGCAGCAGGGCGGTCAAAGGCTTCACCGCAGTGGCCTACGACATCCCTGTTGGCTCCATCGCCGGATATTATCCCGAGATGAACAGGGTCATCGCGCTTAGTGATTACGACCGGAGATCGGGAACGCCTGCCTACAAGGGCGTGCCGGTCAAGGTGCAGAAGTCCGCGTGAGGTCAGGCAAGCGGACTGGCCTGGCGGGCTCGGCTACCGCGACGCCACCCAGTCGTGCCAGTCGCTTTCGTTGCCGTTGAACACGTTGAGATCGATCTTGCCGTCGACGCCATCGGAAAGGCCGGAGCCGGAATACTGCCAGAAGAGCCACTTGCGGCCCGGATAAACCTTGGAGGGATGAGCGGCGACCGAGCGCAGCCAGAAGGGATAGTCGAGCAGTTGCCCCTTCAAATTGTCGCGGTAGAAGTCCGGCGCCGTGTAGATGATCGGGCGTTGGCCGTAATAGCGCTCCAGCTTGTCCATGAAGACCTGCATCTTTTCCCGGACACGTGCAGGCGAGATGCGCCTCTTGCAGCTCGATTCGCCGTTCCATTCAACGTCGATGACGGGTGGAAGAGCGTTGGCTTCCCTCGGCACGTTGCGGATGAACCAGTCGGCCTGTTCGCCGGCTGTCCGGCACCAGTAGAAGAAGTGATAGGCGCCGTGTTTCAGGCCGGCTTCCTTGGCCCGGCGCCAGTTTTTCTTGAACATCGGATCGAGGTGATCGCCGCCGTCGGTGGCCTTGATGTAGACGAAGTTCGCGCCTTGCCGCCGCAAGGTCTCCCAGTCGATCTCGCCCTGCCAGCGCGACACGTCGACTCCGTGGACGGCTAGCTTTCTCGGCGAGGTGGAGCCGAAGTTGATCGGCTTGGCATCGCGGAACCGGTGGCCGTAAATTTGTCCGCGGGTCGGCGACCTCGTGCCGACATCGGGCATTGTATTGCCGGTGGGATTGGTCGGCATCAGCAGGGCGACCGGCTTTTCCGTCGGCATCGGCATGCCGACCGGCCTGTCTGCGGGCACGAGCGCCTGCGGCTCTGGAACCTCTCCTGTCCAGCTCAACGCTTGCTGCGGCGGGCTTGTCTGGGGCGCAGGATCGCCCACGGCGGCAGCCGGTATCGGGCCGCTCGGCTGGGTGATGGCGTTGGTCGTTTCCCGCGACGGTACAGGGGTGAGCACATCTTCGGCGCCAGAACTTGCGGCGCATCCCGACAGGATCAAGGCGGCGAGGAGGATTGCTGGCACAGCCGATGGACGCATAAGAACCTGCACGCAAAACAAGGGACCGACGATGATCCATGTTGATGGAAGCCGCCTTTATGAATTGCTAACAGAGACTTGCTAAGAAAGGTTAAATTTGATCCTTTGGCCCAAAAGGCACGCAGCCCTTCCCAACCTGTGGAAGGGGCTTTGCCTAACACTGCCACTTAGCCGCCTCGGCGTCGCTTTCCACCAGCGGGCAGCTGCAGATCAGGTTGCGGTCGCCTTAGACATTGTCGACGCGGTTGACCGGCGACCAGTATTTGTCGACGCGGAAGGCGTCGGGCGAGAAGCAGGCCTGTTCGCGGCTATGGGGGCGATCCCAATCGCCGACGAGGTTCTTCCAGCTTGTGCGCGGAGATCCTCCATGTCGATGTTGCCATTCTTGCGCAGCTCCATCTGAGACGGTCGTGCCGGATGGTACGACAGCCTCAGCGACTGGCTTTCATGCCCGCTATCAGAATATCGATGAGTTGCCTTGCCGCATCCCGCCAGGCGGGGCCACAACTGATGCTCGCGCCGCCCGCCAGGGCGCGCAGGATATCGAGCGGGTCCATCGCCAGACGGATTTCACCGGTGGCGACTGCGCGATCCACCAGCAGATTGACGGCACCTATGATCAAATCGRCAGAATCGGCATAGAGCTCGGAGGTGCCGCCGACCAAAGAATCCAGCACCTCGGACATGCCGTGTTTCGTCACGACATAATCCACGAACTGCACCAGCCACAGGCGAAGCGCTTCGACAGGCGGATGTGTATCGGCAAGACTTTTGGCGGCAGCGGCAAGCTGCGTCGTCTCGTTGCGGTAGATGGCGGAAACCAGTGCATCGCGCGTCGGGAAATGGCGATAGAGCGTGCCGATGCCGACGCCCGCGATGCGGGCGATCTCCTCCAGGCTGGCGCTGGAACCCTTGTCGGCAAAGACGGTCTTTGCCGCTTCCATCAGCAGAAGACGATTGCGTTCGGCATCCGCACGCGGCTTTCGGACGGTGGGTCCGTCACTTTTTTCAGCCATTTCCGAGAAGTCCCCTTGATAACCGGAGGTACCCTCCATATTTATCTGGAGGCATCCTCCTTTTATTTCATTTGAGGCCGGCGGGCAATGGTCCACCAGCCCGGAGCGGTGCGTCCATAATCAAGGAGATAATCATGAGTGGACTTTTTGGCGCGACATCAACCACCGATGAGGTGCTCGCCGGCGTCGATCTCAAGGGCAAGCGAGTTCTGGTGACGGGTGTTTCGGCCGGCCTCGGCGTGGAAACCGCGCGCGTGCTGGCAGCCCATGGAGCGCAGGTGGTGGGTACGGCACGTGACCTTGCAAAGGCGAGGGCGGCAACGGAAGTCGTGCGCGCCGGTGCGGCCAATGGCGGCAGCCTGGATATCGTCGAGCTTGATCTTGCCTCTCTGGCAAGCGTGCGCGCCTGCGCCGATGCGCTCATTGGGGATGGCCGGCCCTTCGATGTCGTCATTGCCAATGCCGGCGTGATGGCGGCTCCTTTCGGCCGCACCGCCGATGGCTTCGAAATGCAGTTCGGCACCAACCATCTCGGTCATTTCGTGCTGGTCAACCGCATCGCGCCGCTGGTCAAATCGGGCGGCCGAGTGGTGATCGTCGCATCCTCGGCCCATCGCATGGCGCTCTTTAGCCTCGACGACCTCAATTTCGAGAGCAAGACCTATGAGCCCTGGGCGGCCTATGCCCAGTCGAAAACCGCAAATATCCTGTTCGCAGTGGAACTCGACCGGCGCCTCAAGGAGCGCGGCATCCGTGCAACGGCACTGCATCCCGGCGGCATCCAGACCGAACTCGACCGTCATCTCGACCCTAATATGATTGAAGGCATGATAACGCAGATCAACACAGCACTCGCCGCCGAGGGCAAGCCGTCCTTTCGGTGGAAGACGATTCCTCAGGGTGCGGCTACCTCCGTCTTGGCAGGTTTCGTCGCCCCGGCAGACGCGGTCGGCGGCAAATATTGCGAGAATTGCCACATCTCCGAAGTGACGGATGCGGAGATCAGCCCGATTTCCGAAGGCGTGCGCACCTACGCGCTCGATCCCGAGACGGCCAGGGCATTGTGGGCCAAAAGCGAGGGTATGGTCGGCGAGCGCTTCTAGGCCGTAAACCGGCACGCTTCGACTCTCATAGAGAGCAGGGGAACTGGGAAACTGGTGCCCCTGCCGAGGAGTTGAACCTGGATCGGCGGCTAACCAGACAGCTGCTCTGACGTTGAGCTACGCAGGGCGTAGCATGTTATGCCAGAGATGACGTTCGCAGGCGAACGGAGCTTCGAGAGACAGTTAGAGGCTAAGGTTAACCGCGCATCTCTATCAGAATTAGAAAAGCCCCTCCCATGATGGAAGGGGCTCGGATTGTTCGGCCCTTCGCTACAGCATCGGCCTTGACCGCTATTCCGCTGCCTCTGCGTAACTTTCCACCGGCGGGCAGGTGCAGATCAAGTTGCGGTCGCCATAGACATTGTCGACGCGGTTGACCGGTGACCAGTATTTGTCGACGCGGAAGGCGCCGGGCGGGAAGCAGGCCTGTTCCCGGCTATAGGGACGATCCCATTCGCCGACGAGGTCTTCCACCGTGTGCGGGGCGTTCTTCAGCGGGTTGTTCACCTTGTCCATGCGGCCATCCTCGATGGCGCGGGCTTCCTCGCGGATCGCCAGCATCGCCTCGCAGAAGCGGTCGAGTTCGGCCTTGGTCTCGCTTTCCGTCGGCTCGATCATCAGCGTGCCGGCGACCGGCCAGCTCATGGTCGGCGCGTGGAAGCCGCAGTCGATCAGGCGCTTGGCGACGTCGTCGACCGTAACGCCCGAGCTGTCGACCAGCGGACGGGTGTCGATGATGCATTCATGCGCGACGCGGCCGGCAGCCGACTTGTAGAGCACGTCATAGGCGCCCTTCAGCCGGGTGGCGATATAGTTGGCGTTGAGGATCGCCACCTTGGTCGCCTGCGTCAGGCCTTCGCCGCCCATCATCAGGCAATAGCTCCAGGAGATCGGCAGGATCGAGGCGGAGCCGAAGGCAGCGGCCGAGACCGCACCCGAACGGCCGTCGGTTTCGGGATGGCCAGGCAGGTAGGGAGCCAGATGCGCCTTGACACCGATCGGGCCCATGCCGGGTCCGCCGCCGCCATGCGGGATGCAGAAGGTCTTGTGCAGATTGAGATGCGAAACGTCGGAGCCGATGTCACCGGGGCGGGACAGGCCGACCATGGCATTCATGTTGGCGCCGTCGAGATAGACCTGGCCGCCGTGCTCGTGCACCAGATCGCAGATCTCCTTGACGGTCTCCTCGAAGACGCCGTGTGTCGAGGGATAGGTGATCATGCAGCACGAAAGGTTTGCCGCATGCTGCTCAGCCTTGGCGCGGAAATCGTCAAGATCGATATCGCCATTCTCGCGCACCTTGACGACGACGACCTTCATGCCGACCATCTGGGCCGAGGCCGGGTTGGTGCCATGCGCAGAGGTCGGGATCAGGCAGACGTCGCGATGGCCGTGGCCATTGGCGATATGATAGTTGCGGATCGTCAGCAGGCCGGCATATTCGCCCTGCGCGCCGGAATTCGGCTGCATGGAGAAGGCGTCGTAGCCGGTGACGGCGCAGAGCTTTTCAATCAGGTCGTCGATCATCTCGCGGTAGCCGAGCGCCTGGTCGGCCGGCACGAAGGGATGGATGTCGGAAAATTCCGGCCAGGTGATCGGCAGCATTTCCGCCGTCGCATTGAGCTTCATCGTGCAGGAGCCGAGCGGGATCATCGAGCGGTCGAGCGCCAGATCCCGATCGGAGAGCCGGCGGATGTAACGCGTCATCTCGCTTTCGGCACGGTTCATGTGGAAGATCGGATGGGTGAGGTAATCGCTGGTTCTGAGCAGGCCCTTCGGCAGGCGGTAGGAGGGCTCGAAATCGGCGATCGTGAAATTGCCGCCGAAGGCGCGCCAAACGGCTTCGAGCGTCGCCGGCCGGGTGCGTTCGTCAAGGCTCATGCCGATCCCGGTTTCGCCGACCTTGCGCAGATTGACGCCTTCGGCGACGGCGGCGCGCAGGATGAGGCCCTGCATGTGGCCGACATCGACGGTGATCGTGTCGAAGAAGGTGTCGGGTTCGACCTTATAACCGAGCTTTTCCAGGCCCTTGGCCATCAGCACGGCTTTCTGGTGCACCTGCTGGGCGATCGCCTTGATGCCCTTCGGGCCGTGGAAGACGGCGTACATCGAGGCCATGACGGCAAGCAATACCTGGGCGGTGCAGATGTTCGACGTCGCCTTCTCGCGGCGGATATGCTGTTCGCGGGTCTGCAGCGACAGGCGATAGGCGCGGTTGCCGCGGGCATCGACGGAGACGCCGACGAGGCGGCCGGGCATGGAACGCTTGATGGCATCCTTGACTGACATGTAGGCTGCATGCGGGCCGCCGTAACCAACCGGGACACCGAAGCGCTGCGAGGAGCCGACGGCGATATCGGCACCCATTTCGCCGGGCGATTTCAACAGCGTCAGCGCCAGGATATCGGCGGCGACGATTGATATGGCGCCCGCCTGGTGCAGGCGCGAGATCAGGCCGGTAAAATCATGCACGTGACCGTGCGTGCCGGGATACTGGAAGATCGCGCCGAAGACATCGACAGGATCGAGATCGGTGAAGGGATTGCCGACGATGACGCTCCAGCCGAGCGGCTCGGCGCGGGTGCGGATGAGGGCGATGGTCTGCGGATGGCAGTCGGCATCGACGAAGAAGGCCTTTGCCTTCGACTTGGCGACACGTTCGGCGATCGCCATGCCTTCGGCGGCGGCGGTTGCCTCGTCGAGCAGCGAGGCGTTGGCGACGTCGAGGCCGGTGAGGTCGCAGATCATCGTCTGGTAGTTCAGGAGTGCTTCCAGGCGGCCCTGGCTGATCTCCGGCTGGTAAGGCGTATAGGCGGTGTACCAGGCCGGGTTTTCCAGGATGTTGCGCTGGATGACCGGCGGTGTGATCGTGCCGTAATAACCCTGGCCGATCAGCGAGACCAGCACCTTGTTCTTGTTGGC
This sequence comes from Rhizobium sp. P1_B8, assembly GCF_056406515.1. Taxonomy (NCBI): domain Bacteria; kingdom Pseudomonadati; phylum Pseudomonadota; class Alphaproteobacteria; order Hyphomicrobiales; family Rhizobiaceae; genus Rhizobium; species Rhizobium sp. P1_B8. Next base: position 68,691 of record NZ_JBFTZZ010000030.1, read on the forward strand.
GGTCTCGCGCAGCTTGTCGAGCGCCTCGCGCTCGGTCATCGGCGCGCCCCAGACGAGCGGCGCCTTCTGGCGGATCGAGGGCGGCAGCGTCGCGTCGATCAGGCCGTCGAGGCTGTTATAGCCGATCACCTTCAGCATGTCGGTCATCTCGGCCGGCGAGGGGCCGATATGACGGCGATTGGCGAAATCGTAGGGCTGATAGTCGGTGAACTGGAATTCTGTCGGCGTCGTCATTACGCAGTGAGCTCCTTGTAGGCCGCCTCGTCGAGCAGACCATCGGCGTCGGCAGCATTTGCAAGCTTCAGCTTGAAGAACCAGCCAGCGCCCTGAGGATCGGAATTGACCAGCGACGGATCTGCAACGATGGCCGGATTGACCTCGGTAATCTCGCCGTCAAGCGGACAATAGACGTCGGAAGCAGCCTTGACCGATTCAACGGTCGCGGCATTGCCGTTCTTGGAGAAGGTTGCGCCGACTTCCGGGAGTTCGACGAAAACCAGGTCGCCGAGCTGATCGACGGCATAAGTGGTGATGCCGACCGTCGCAACGCCGCCTTCGATCTTCAGCCATTCGTGTTCTTCGGTAAATTTCAGCATTGTTCGTCCTCTCTGGAAAAGGTTTAGCGTTTGTAGGTCGGTGTGACGAAGGGCAGGGCGCTGACGGTGGTCGGCAGATATTTGCCGCGCACCTCGGCATAGACCAGTGTGCCTGCCGCAGCATGGGAGACCGGCACGTAGCCCATGGCGACGGGGCCTTCGACGCTGGGGCCGAAGCCGCCGGAGGTGACCTCGCCGATTTCGACCTTGCCTTCGGCATCGGCATAGAGCTTGGCATGGCCGCGCACCGGCGCCTTGCCTTCCGGCTTCAGGCCGACGCGGCGGCGCGCGGCGCCGTTTTCGAGTTCGGACAGGATGCGGCCAGAGCCCGGGAATCCGCCGGCGCGCGCGCCGTTGCCGCGCCTTGCCTTCTGCATGGCCCACTCCAGCGCCGCCTCGACCGGTGAGGTGGTCGTGTCGATATCATTGCCGTAGAGGCAGAGGCCGGCTTCGAGGCGCAGCGAATCGCGGGCGCCGAGGCCGATCGCCTGAACGTCCGGATGTTCGAGCAACCGCATGGTGACATCCTCGGCCTTGTCGACGGGGATCGAAATCTCGAAGCCGTCCTCGCCGCTATAGCCGGAGCGTGAGACCAGACAGGAAACATCGTGCAGGCGGCAATGGCGCACGTCCATGAATTTCATCGCCGCGACGTCGGCCCAGAGCTCGGCAAGAACTTCGACCGCGCGCGGTCCCTGTAGCGCGATCAAAGCGCGATTGAGGAGCGTGATGTCGCACTGGTCGCCGATATGGGCCTGCAGATGAGCGAGATCGGCCTCCTTGCAGGAAGCGTTGACGACGATGAAAAGGTGATCGTCGAGATGAGTGATCATCAGATCGTCGAGAATGCAGCCGGTATCATCGGTGAAGAAGCCATAACGCTGGCGGCCTTCGGCAAGGCCGAGGATATCGACCGGCACCAGGCTTTCGAGCGCCAGCGCCGCATCCTCGTAGCTGCCAGATTTCGCCTTCACGATGACCTGGCCCATGTGGGAGACATCGAAGAGGCCGGCTTCGGCGCGGGTATGAAGATGCTCCTTCATGACGCCTGCGGGGTATTGCACCGGCATGTCGTAACCCGCGAACGGCACCATGCGGGCGCCGAGCGAAAGATGCAGGGCATGCAGCGGGGTTTTCTTCAGGGCAGCAGTATCGTCCAAAAGACGCCTCCGGGGTTTGCGCCTTCTCACGAAGGCGCAGGCTCAAATCTGAAGGCGCGGCTGCGCACTTCTCTCCTGAGCCCCCTCTGTCCCTTTGCCTGAGATTGTTATCCCTTCGGCGAGCGTTTCGAGAACGCTTCTCTCCAGAGTTCCGTCTGCCCCTTGCTGGTCCTTTTGCCTGAGAGTTTCCGGGGCGGTTGCTCCTTCGGCACCGGTGGCGAAAGCACCGGCTTCTCCCAACAAGGTTGGCGCAATTATCCGGCGGGTGTAGCGCTTGGCAAGGCCAAATGTCGTGACCGGACAATTTTTTGTCGCCATATCCATACCAAGCCCTGATCTGCGGCAAATCTGCTTTTGCATTCCGTGGGGAAACCGGCTATCGCGACATGCTGTTGAAGGGGATCTCATGCGGCAGACCGAACTGAAAGCGACGCTCTTACTGCGCATGCTTTGCGCATTGAGCCTGCTTTTGCTTGGCCTCGCCCATCAGGCACCTCAGGCTGTCGCCTCCGAAGGCTACGATGCAGCGGCCTATGTGCTGCCTGACGGTACCTTCGCCTCGCTCTGCGTCACCGTGAACGACACCGACGGCAAGACCGTCGCCTTCAAGCCGAATTGCGAAGCCTGCCGGCTGTCGGCCTCCGTCATTCTGCCGGCGCCGGATGCGGGCTCCTGGCTCGAGCGCAAGCTCGCCGCGCTGATCAACGCGCCGATCGAAACCTCAGCCGTTGCCAGCGTAAGCGCCGTCAGCCGGCCGAATTCCCGCGCACCTCCCGTCCTCGCCTGATCTGCTTCCGCAACCCATGATGCAGCATGCCGGTCCGCCCGAGAGAGGTCCGTGGCCGGCGAGGAGATATCCGATGAAAACTATCAAGACATTTGGCAGGACATTCGGGCTTGCCGCCGTTCTTTCCGCGACCGCCTTTGCCAGCGCCGAGGCGCACGTGACCTTCCTCGACAGAGAGGCGAAGCAGGACAGCACCATTCTTGCCACGCTGCAGGTGCCGCACGGCTGCGACGGCAAGGCGACCACGGAAGTGCGGGTCAAGCTGCCGGAAGGCTTCGTCTTCGCCAAGCCGCAGCCGAAGGCAGGCTGGGAGCTCGAGGTGATTAAAGGCGACTACCAGAAGACTTACGACAATCACGGCGACAAGGTGAAGACGGGCGCGATCGAAGTGCGCTGGAAGAACGGCAATCTCTCCGACGATTTCTACGATACTTTCGTCATCCAGGGTAAAGTGTCAGGAGTCGAGGCCGGCACCTCGCTCGCCTTTCCGGTGACGCAGATGTGCGGCGATACGGTCACGGCCTGGGATCAGGTGGCAAAGGAAGGTGGCGACGCGCATGGACTGAAAAGCCCGGCGCCGCTGTTGAAGGTCGTCGCCGGCGAAGACCATGGTCACGACCATGACGATATGGCAGGCATGGACATGTCCGGCATGGCCGCTGCCGCACCGGCTGGCGAAACGGTCAAGGCCGGCGATCTCGAAATTTCCGGCGGCTTCGCCAAGGCAATGCTGCCCGGCCAGCCGGTCGGCGGCGGCTTTTTCACGGTGAAAAACAACGGCAAGACGGACGATCGCTTGCTGTCCGTGACGTCGCCTGTATCAGGCGAAGTTCAGATCCACGAGATGGAGACCAAGGACAACGTCATGCGGATGCGCCAGCTGAAGGACGGCATCGCCATCGCCGCTGGCGAGACGGTCAAGCTTGAGCCCGGCAACCTGCACCTGATGTTCCAGAAGGTGAAGACGCCGTTCAAGCAGGGAGACACGGTGCCGGTGACGCTGACCTTCGAAAGGGCCGGCAAGGTCGATCTGGTCCTGCAGGTGCTCTCCGCTCAAGGCAAGTGAGAGCAGCGATTCAAAGTGCTACAGCGTCCTTTGCGCGTCTGGAAAGACGCGCGGCGCTGTAGTTAAAAAAAGCCCGCGACAGCAATCGCAGTCGCGGGCTTTCGTTTGGAAGGCGATCGCCTCAGAAGTCTTCGTAGGATCGCAGCGCCTGTTTCAGGCCGGACTGCGGCTGGCGGTTGCCCTTCGCCATCAAGTCGAGCGCAACTTCGGTCGACTGGATGATGCTGGAGGGCTCGTCTATTTCCTCAGTGCCTTCGGCCTTCAACTGCCGGTCGGCAACCCGCCGTGCGTCGCGCGCCGCAGTGCTCGTCGCGACACGCTGCGGGATTCGGAGCGACTCGAAAGCAACAGCGGCGGTGTTGGCCGATATGGACAGGAGCTGGGTCATGCCAGTCACCGTATCGGCATGATCTTGGCGCCATCATAAGAAAATCATTGGCATTTTACAAAATGGTAAGAATTCATATGAGCTCGATTGGAATCACTTTCGCAACGCGGTAAATCCGGCTCATGATCCAGGCTCTCCTTGTCGCCTTCGGCGGCGCTATCGGTTCCGTTCTCAGATATTACGTCGGTCAGTGGACGCTACGTCTCATGGGGCCGGCCTTTCCCTGGGGAACGCTTGCCGTCAATGTTGTCGGCTGCTTCGTCATTGGCGTCTTCGCCGAGCTGATCGCGCGGAAGTTTAACGCCTCGACGGAACTGCGCCTTTTGCTGATCACCGGCTTCCTCGGTGGCTTCACCACTTTTTCGGCCTTCTCGCTGGATGCCATCTCGCTATTCGAACGCGGCGAGGCTGTTGCCGGCGGCATTTATATCGCTGCGAGCGTCGGACTATCGATGGCGGCCGTCATCGCAGGCCTTGCTGTCATGCGCGCTTTGGCCTGATCTCTTTTCCGGTTTCCGTTTTGCGTGAAAATGCTCTAAAGGCTGCGGCAAGAACGCCGGCTTGGCCCGCGCAGCAATTTCCGAAAGATTTTTTATGGCTGGCATTGAACATATCAAGGTTGAACCCGACGAAGCCGGCATGCGGCTCGATCGCTGGTTCAAGGTACACTTTCCGGGGCTCGGTTTCGGCCCGCTGCAGAAGCTGCTGCGCTCCGGCCAGGTGCGCGTCGACGGCGGACGTGTCAAATCGGATGCGCGCGTGCAGCCCGGCCAGACGGTGCGCGTGCCGCCGCTGGATGTCGATGCCAAGCTGAAGTCAGGACCGATCGCCGGCAAGGATCTCAAGCATTCGACGGATTTCGAACTGCTGTCGCGCATGGTGCTGCATGAGGACGAAAAGGTGATCGTGCTCAACAAGCCACCCGGTCTTGCCGTGCAGGGCGGCTCCGGCGTCGCCAGGCATATCGACCAGATGCTCGAAGCCTGGACCAGCCCGAAGGGCGAGAAGCCGCGGCTCGTCCACCGTCTCGACCGCGATACTTCTGGTGTTCTCGTCATCGCCCGCACCCGCGGTGCCGCGCAGAAGCTGACGGCGGCCTTCCGCGAGCGCGATACCAAGAAGACCTACTGGGCGCTGGTCAAGGGCGTGCCACGCAAACACGAGGACAAGATCTCGACCTGGCTCGTCAAGGAGCCGACGGCTGACGGCGACCGCATGCGTATCGCCAAGCACGGCGAGGATGGAGCAGATCACGCCGTTTCCTTCTATCGTGTGCTCGAAACCGCCGCCCAGAACCTCGCCTGGCTGGAGATGGAACCCTATACCGGCCGTACCCATCAGCTGCGTGTGCACGCGCTGCATATCGGCCATCCGATCATCGGCGATCCGAAATATTTCGACGACGATCCGAATTGGGATTTTCCAGGCGGCGTCCAGAAGAAGCTGCATCTGCACGCACGTCACATCGACATCCCGCACCCCTCCGGCGGGCGCCTGCGCATCAGTGCGCCGCTGCCGTCGCATATGGTGCAGACCTGGAATCTTCTCGGCCTCGATCTCGCCAGTGCCGAAAGGGACGCCGAATGAAACTGGCGCTTTTCGATTGCGATGGCACACTGGTCGATAGCGCCGGTCTGATCCACGAAACTATGCGCAGGACCTTCGATAAGTTCGGCAGGCCGGAACCGCGCTTTGAAGACACCAAGGCCATTATCGGCCTGTCCCTCGATATTGCGATTGCCCGCATGCAGGGCAGGCAGCATGTGGAGCAGGAAGACATCGACATGACGGCGCATTACAAATCGCTGTTCTCGATCGTGCGGCAGGACCTCGATTACAGGGAGCCGCTGTTTCCCGGCATCCGCGAGATGATCGACGCGATCAGCGGGCGCGATGACCTGCTGATCGGCGCGGTGACGGGCAAATCCCGCCGCGGGCTCAAGCTCGTGATGGAGACACATGGTTTCGACGCGCATTTCATCGTCGCACGCACCGCCGACGATTGCCCCTCCAAGCCGCATCCAGCCATGGTGACGGAATGCTGCGATGAAACCGGCATGAATGCTGCCGACACCATTGTCATCGGCGATGCGGTTTACGATATGCAGATGGCAAAGGCTGCCGGCGCCAAGGCGATCGGTGTTGCCTGGGGCTATGCCAGCGTGGATGAGCTGATCGCCAACGGCGCTGATGCGATCGCCTACCATCCGAACGAGATATTGCGTCATTTTTCTTGAGGTGAGCCCATGCGCGATCTGCTGAACGACCTTTCCGAAGGCCTGAGCCATCCCGATCCCATCCGCCGCGCGCAGATTCAGATGAAGAAGCCGCTGCCCAAGCGCTTCTATACCGACGTCTCCATTGCCGAACACGAGGGCGGTTTTGCGATCACGCTCGACGGCAAGATGGTGCGCACGCCGGCACGGCAGGTTCTGGCCGTTCCGACCGAGGCGCTCGCGCAGCTTGTCGCTGCCGAATGGCAGGCGCAGGGCGAGGAGATCAATCCCGTGAGCATGCCGGTAACGCGGCTCGTCAACACCGCACTCGACGGCGTTGCCGCCAACGCGCAGGCGATCTTCGAGGATATCCTGCGCTTTTCCTCCAGCGACCTCATCTGCTACCGAGCGGGGGAGCCGGAACTTCTGGTCGAACGCCAGGCCGAGCACTGGGATCCCGTGATCGACTGGGCGGCGAATGATCTCGGCGCCCGGTTCATCCTCGTCGAAGGGGTGATGCCTCAGGAGCAGCCGCGCGAGGCGACTGCCGCCTTCGCTGTCACGCTCGCGAGATATGATAGCCCGATGGCACTTGCCGCGCTCCACACGGTCACCACGCTGACCGGCTCGGCGATCCTGGCGCTCGCCTTCGCCGAGGGCCGGGTAACGACTGAGGAGGCCTGGTCGCTTGCCCATCTCGACGAGGATTGGACGATCGAGCATTGGGGCAGCGACGAGGAAGCCGAGGAGCGGCGGGCCAAGCGCTTTGCCGAGTTCAAAGCCGCAGCGGATGTTTTTTTCGCCCTAAGCGCCTGAAACATATTGCCTTCCAATGCATTATGACGAAGTCTGCGACTCCAACGGGGTGGTGCGGGATTTTGCAATGAATTGGCTGAGGTCGTGTTTTTGCCGGGCCGCACTTGTCTGTATCGCGCTTACGGCCTGCGTCGGCCTCTCGGCCACCAAGCCGGAGGCACCGGTCTATGATGTGCGCAGCGCCGTCGTTCTCTCCGGTCCGAACATGCCGGCCGAGCTGCTTTCCGGCGTCAACGACCGCGTCAACGCAGCGATCAACGCCACCGTGCGCGACACTGTGCTGCCGCGGGTGGTGCTGACAATCCGCGTGGTTTCCATCCAAAAAGGCCTCGGCTTCCAGAAGGACCGCAACGTCGCCAAGATCAGCATCGACGCGGCCTCGGTCGAGGACGGCTCGGTCATCGCCGTCAGCGCCTTCGACGTGACCAGCATTGCTGCCGATCCCAAGCTTGCCGACGAGATCCTGGCCGAGGACGTCGCGGCAAGGATACGCTCGGTTTTCTCACTCAGCGGGCGCGGGCGCTAAATAGTTAGAACATGATGTTGTCCGAAAACCGCGCTCACTTTTCGGCATCATGCTCTAGCGCATAATCCAACCGCCGGATTGCCGCCCGCGGCGGCGAGGGAGATCGCATGAAGGAAATTCTCGAGGAACTGGAACGGCGCCGCGGCATTGCCCGCCTTGGCGGCGGCGAAGCACGCATCGACGCCCAACACAAACGCGGCAAGCTGACGGCGCGCGAGCGTATCGACCTCTTCCTCGATGAGGGCTCCTTCGAGGAATTCGACATGTTTGTCGAACATCGCTCCACCGATTTCGGCATGGATAAGAGCCGGATTGCCGGCGACGGCGTCGTCACCGGCTGGGGCACGGTCAATGGCCGCACGGTGTTCGTCTTCGCCAAGGACTTCACCGTCTTCGGCGGCTCGCTATCGGAAGCGCATGCCGAGAAGATCATGAAGGTGCAGGACATGGCGCTGAAGAACCGCGCGCCGATTGTCGGTATCTATGATGCGGGCGGCGCCCGTATCCAGGAGGGCGTGGCGGCTCTCGGCGGTTATGCCGAGGTATTCCAGCGCAATGTGCTCGCCTCCGGCGTCATTCCGCAGATCTCGGTGATCATGGGTCCCTGCGCCGGCGGCGACGTTTATTCGCCTGCGATGACAGATTTCATTTTCATGGTGCGTGATACCTCCTACATGTTCGTCACCGGTCCCGATGTGGTGAAAACCGTGACCAACGAGACGGTGACGGCCGAAGAACTCGGCGGCGCCGTGGTGCATACGGTGCGCTCGTCGATTGCCGATGGCGCCTATGACAATGATGTCGAAACGCTCTTGCAGGTACGCCGGCTGATCGATTTCCTGCCGCTTTCAAATACCGCGCCGCTGCCCGAGATCGAATGTTACCAGTCGGTGACAGAGATCGACACCTCGCTTGACACGCTGGTGCCGGCGAGTTCCAACAAGCCTTACGACATCAAGGAACTGATCCGGAAGGTGGCGGACGAGGGGGATTTCTTCGAGATCCAGGCAAGTTTTGCCGGAAATATCGTCTGCGGCTTCGGCCGCGTCGAAGGCTCCACCGTCGGTTTCGTCGCCAACCAGCCGATGGTGCTGGCCGGCGTGCTCGACAGTGACGCATCGCGCAAGGCGGCCCGTTTCGTGCGCTTCTGCGACTGCTTCAACATTCCGATCGTCACCTTCGTCGACGTGCCGGGTTTCCTGCCGGGTACGGCGCAGGAATATGGCGGCCTCATCAAACACGGCGCCAAGCTGCTCTTCGCCTATGCCGAGGCGACGGTGCCGAAGCTCACCGTCATCACTCGCAAGGCTTTCGGCGGCGCCTATGACGTGATGGCGTCGAAGCATCTGCGCGGTGATCTCAACTATGCCTGGCCGACGGCGCAGATCGCCGTGATGGGCGCCAAGGGCGCCGTCGAGATCATCTTCCGCAAGGATATCGCCGATCCCGAAAAGATCGCCGCCCATACGAAAATGTATGAGGACCGGTTCCTCTCGCCCTTCGTTGCCGCCGAGCGTGGTTATGTCGACGAGGTGATCATGCCGCATTCCACCCGGCGGCGGCTGGCGCGCGGGCTGAAGATGCTGCGCAACAAGGATCTCGCCAATCCCTGGAAGAAACACGACAACATCCCGCTTTGACGTTTTCCGCCGAACAAAGCTGCGCGATCGGGTGTTTACCCGCTGTCGAAAAAGTGAACGGCCGTCAGCGATCCGTGTGTTCAATCCTTGCGAGGGACAGGCTAACGCTCGGCTCTTATTGTTTTAATGGAGAGGTTTAATGTCAACTTTCGAGCGTCTTTCTGCCTATCGCCCCTATGGGCTGGCCGCTCTCAGAATCATCACCGCGCTGCTGTTCATCGAACACGGCACGATGAAGCTTTTCGCTTTCCCGGCTGCGCAGATGGCCGGCCCGCTGCCGCCGCTGATGCTTTTCGCCGCCCTTCTTGAGCTTATCGGCGGTATCCTCATTCTCGTCGGCCTGCTGACGCGCCCTGTCGCCTTCCTCCTCGCCGGTGAAATGGCCGTCGCCTATTTCATGGCGCATGCTCCGAACAGCTTCTTCCCGGCCGTCAACCAGGGTGACGCCGCGATCCTGTTCTGCTTCGTCTTCCTTTACCTGTTCTTCTCCGGTCCCGGCGCTTTCGCCGTCGATAACCGCAAGACAGCCTGAACGATAGACTGAGGGGCGTCGCGACGCCCCTCAGTCTGACATCAGGCGGTAAGCTTGAGACCGGCGATGCCGGCGACGATCAAAGTGATGCAGGCAAGACGGGAGACACTTGCCTCATCGCCGAGCAGCCAGATGCCGAGAAATACGGTGCCGACCGTGCCGATGCCGGTCCAGACCGCATAGGCGGTGCCGATCGGCAGGTGCTTCACCGCCAGGCCGAGCAGCACGATGCTCACCACCATGGATATGACGGTCAGCGCCGTCGGCAGCGGCCGCGTGAAACCATCGGTATATTTAAGGCCGATTGCCCAGCCACATTCAAAAAGACCGGCGAGAAAAAGCAGAAACCAGGCCATGCGACTCTCCTTGTTCAAGAGCGAGGCCGTCCCCGCGACAGTTGCATCCTGGAGGATGCCGCAGTCGTCTGCGATAACGCCTATATGCGTGAGGCGGCGGCGGTGTTCAAGGTCGGAATCGGCACGGCTGCCATGCCACCCGTTTCTTGCGGGCTTGGGAGCCGGATCAGGATTGCCCGCCAGCCTCGGCGGAAAGGCTCTTGGCGCGGCGGCAGAGGCGATCGAAGGTTTCGAGGAAGCGTGAACGGTCTTTCGGGCTGAAGGCGGCGTTGTAGCCCTTGCTCTCGCCGGTTTCACGCAAGTGCGCGCCGAGATCGCGCATGGCGCTCGCCATGCCGATATTGGTCTCGTCGAAGACGCGCCCTGTGGGTCCGCTGACGAAGGCGCTAGCGGCGACACAGCGTACGGCAAGCGGCACATCGGCGGTGACGACAACATCGCCCGCACCGGCTCGTTCGGCGATCCAGTTGTCGGCGGCGTCAAAGGCGTTGGAGACGATGACGTTGTGGATCATCGGATCGCGCGAGGGGCGCAGGCCGGAATTGGCCACGAAGGTGACTTCGAGGCCGAGACGTTCGGCCACCTTCAGGATTTCCGGCTTCACCGGGCAGGCATCGGCGTCGACATAGATCAAAGGCTGTTTACCTCATTCAATGCCGACGCCTGATACGCGCGGATTACTCGCGAGTCCAGATTTCGCTCGCAACCTTTTCCGAGCCGCCATAGGTCCAGACACCCTGCCAGCTGCCGTCCGGCTGCTCGAAATACATGGCGATGCCGAAATTCTCCTTGGAGACGTAGCCGACGGAGATCGCCGTATCCTCGTCGCTTGCCGGACCCATTTCGAAACGATCGCCGCTGAATTTTGCGCCGAGGCCGGTGCCGATCGACTCGTTCTTGCCGATCATCCAGTCGACGATATAGGTCTCGCCGTTGCGAAGCACCTTGACGGTGCCCTGATATTTGCTGCCGTCCTCGCTGGTGCCAGCGACCTTGTAGGAACCTGTGGGGTCCGCAAATGCAATGGCGGGCAGTAACACAAATGCACAGGCCGAAATAATAGTCCGAAAAATCATAGGGCCCCCCTTTTGGCGAAGCACGATTGCCAAGCACCGAAGCGGTAACATGAAAGGGCTTCACACTTGGTGAAGCCCTCTGCAGATCAGGCCCGTTATTTTTGGGGTATCGAGCGGTTTTACTTCAAGCCCGCAGTCTTTGTGTCATGCATTAGTACACCACGACGCCGCGGATGCTTTTGCCTGAATGCATCAGCTCGAAGCCCTTGTTGATGTCTTCGAGCGGCATGGTGTGGGTGATCATCGGATCGATCTGGATCTTGCCCTGCATGTACCATTCGACGATCTTCGGCACGTCGGTGCGGCCGCGCGCGCCGCCGAAAGCCGTGCCCATCCAGTTGCGGCCGGTGACCAGTTGGAACGGACGGGTGGAGATTTCCTGGCCGGCGCCGGCCACGCCGATGATAACCGACTTGCCCCAGCCGCGATGGCTGGCTTCCAGTGCCTGGCGCATCACCTTGGTGTTGCCGGTGCAGTCGAAGGTGTAGTCGGCGCCACCGATCAGGTCGCCGTTGCGTTTGGTCAGGTTGACGAGGTAAGGCACGATGTCGTCACCGACCTCCTTCGGATTGACGAAATGGGTCATGCCGAATTTCTCGCCCCATGCCTTGCGGTCAGGGTTGATATCGACGCCGATGATCATGTCGGCACCGGCAAGACGCAGGCCCTGAAGCACGTTGAGACCGATGCCGCCGAGACCGAAGACGATCGCCGTGGCGCCGATCTCCACCTTGGCGGTATTGATGACCGCRCCGATGCCGGTSGTSACGCCGCAGCCGATGTAGCAGATCTTGTCGAASGGCGCGTCGGGATTGACCTTGGCAAGGGCGATCTCCGGCAGCACGGTGAAGTTCGAAAAAGTCGAGCACCCCATATAGTGGTGGATCTTGTCCTTGCCGATCGAAAAGCGGCTCGTTCCRTCCGGCATCAGCCCCTGGCCCTGGGTAGCGCGGATCGAGGTGCAGAGATTGGTCTTGCGGGAAAGGCAGGAATAGCACTCGCGGCATTCCGGGGTGTAGAGCGGAATGACATGGTCGCCCTTCTTGACCGAGGTGACGCCGGAGCCGACATCGACGACGATGCCGGCACCCTCATGGCCGAGAATGGCCGGAAACAGGCCTTCAGGATCGGCGCCCGACAGGGTGAAATCGTCGGTGTGGCAGATGCCCGTCGCCTTGACCTCGACCAGCACTTCGCCGGCCCGCGG